>NZ_CEFZSK010000009.1:0-74722 GCF_979581665.1 Nitrospira sp. Vd2
GAGGACACCACCAATGCACAACTTATTCCACGTACTTCAGAGACAGGACACTAGGAGACCGGGCTTTCCGTGCGGACCATGCACACTAACGTCGATTGGAAATCGGTCGAGGCGTTCGGTCGCCAGTGGAGCACGTACGATCAAACCGGGCTGACAGACCGGGAGCGCGATGAAATCTTTGCGCACTACTTCGAGCATTTTCCGTGGTCGGCGTTGCCGGCGAACGCCGTGGGCTTCGACTTCGGATGCGGCACGGGCCGGTGGGCGCACTGCGTCGCGTCGCGGGTGGGCAAGCTCTACTGTCTGGACGCAAGTCCCCGGGCCCTCGCGGTCGCGAAAGCGGCGCTACGCACGCACGCCAACTGCGACTGTCTCCTCGTCGATGAGGCGATACCGCTCGCCGATGGCACGATGGACTTCGGCTATGCGCTCGGCGTATTGCACCACCTCCCGGACCCTGAACACGGTCTCCGTGCCTGCGTGTCGAAGCTCAAGCCCGGGGCGCCGTTCCTGCTGTATGTCTATCACTCATTGGAGGACGGCCCCGCTTGGTTGTACACGGCGTGGAAGATGAGCGATCTCGCCCGCCGGGTGATCGCTCGCATGCCCTATCTCTTGAAGCTCTCGGTGACCGCGGTGCTTGCTTCAATCGTGTATTGGCCTGCGGCCCGCCTCTCACGGTTTGTGGAATGGATGGGAGCGCCGGTCCGATATCTGCCCTTATCTGAATATCGGCACCGAAGCTTCTATGTGATGCGAACGGATGCACTCGATCAGTTCGGAACGCCGCTGGAACACCGGTTCACCGAGCAGCAGGTGCGCGCGATGATGGAGCGGGCCGGGCTGGAACGAATCACGATCTCACGGAGCGTGCTATGGGCGGCGGTCGGCTATCGACGATCATGAGGCGCGAGAGCAGCGATCGGACAGGCCGGCGGGAGCCGGGCTGGGCCAAGCGCGGCCTGGACATCGTCGTGTCGGCGGTGGGCTTGGTGGTCTTCGCGCCTCTGCTCGGCCTGATTGCGCTCGCCGTTCGGCTGACGATGGGTACGCCGGTTTTGTTCCGGCAGCCGCGGCCCGGCCTCAACGAGCGGACCTTCATCATCTACAAGTTCCGGACGATGAACGACGCGCGCGATGCCCAGGGGCGTCTGCTGGACGATGCCGAGCGGCTCGGGCGGTTGGGGAGCTTCTTGCGCAAGAGCAGCCTCGATGAGCTGCCCGAGCTGTACAACGTGCTGAAAGGGGACATGAGCCTGGTGGGACCAAGGCCGCTGCGCGTCGAATATCTCGATCGCTACACGCCCGAGCAGCGCCGGCGGCACACCGTCATGCCCGGAATCACGGGCTGGGCGCAGATCAACGGCCGCAACGCACTGACGTGGGAGCAGAAGTTCGACCTGGACCTCTGGTACGTCGCGCATCGGAGCTTCTGGCTCGATTTCAAGATTCTCGTCTTGACGGTCCTCAAAGTCTTCAAACCGGAGGGCATTACGCTCGACCGCAGCATCCATGAGTTCAGGGGGACGCTGGATAGGCGTGAGGAGGACGCGAGCGACGCCGCTCGGCCGGTCCCCCTCGTTCAGCCTCCCACGCAGCTCGCCCCGAGTCGAGCCGATACCTCTGCATGCCTTCGGCAGCGATGAACGGCGGTCCGTTCCTCTTTCAGCCGAACGCCGACGGTACGTGAGGCACCATGGCGAAACGATTCACACACTACCAGTGGCAAATTGTCGTCAGCTTGCACCTCGTGGCGACGATGCTGTCGAACTACGCCGCCTTTTGGTTGCGGTTCGACGGACGAATTCCGGATTGGGCGCTGACTCTCTTCTTGACCATGCTGCCGATCCTGGTGCCGATCCGCATGCTCGCCTTGATGGCCTGCCGCGCCTATCACGGGCTGTGGCGGTATGCGAGCATTTCTGATCTGGCGCGTATCCTCGGCGGTGTGTTGACTGGCACAGTGGCCTTCTATGTCGTGTGCGCCGGCGTGTTCGGACTTCAGAACTATCCCCGCTCGATCTATGTCATCGACAGCATCCTGCTGATCTTGATCCTCGGCGGCGTCCGGTTGAGCCGCCGATTGTGCACGGAGTATCGGCCGTCGAGCCGCAAGAAACGCATTGTCGTCTACGGCGCCGGGGATGCCGGCGAGATGATCGTGCGGGATATGAAACACAGCCCTTCCTACGACTACGAGCCGTTGGGCTTCGTCGATGACGATATCAGGAAGGTGGGACGGAGGATTCACGGCCTTCCCGTCTTCGGGACCGGATCGGACTTGCCCGCCATCGTCGAGCGAGAGCGGCCGCACGAGGTCCTGATCGCCATGCCTCGCGCCCGGCCGGCGAAGATCCGCGAGTTGGTGACGATGTTGGAGCCCTACAGCGTTGCCCTGAAGACCCTGCCCAATCTTCGGGACTTCGTGAACGGCACCGTCAGCGTCAGCCAAATACGGAATCTCTCGGTCGAGGATCTCCTTGCTCGCGAGCCGGTGGTGACCGATACCGCCGGCGTGCGCCGGATGATGTCGGGGAAGCGCATCATGGTTACCGGCGCCGGCGGCTCCATTGGCTCCGAGCTGTGCCGCCAGGTGGCCGCGTTCGGACCGGCGGCGCTCATCCTCTACGAGCGCTATGAAAACACGCTCTACGCGATCAGCAACGAGTTACAGGACCGAGGCGAGGGAGGAGAGATCTATCCCCTGATCGGCGATGTCACCGATGAAACGCGTGTCCATGAAGTGCTGAGCGCCTACAAACCCGAGATCATCTTCCATGCGGCGGCACACAAGCACGTCCCGCTGATGGAACTGAGCCCCTGTGAAGCGATCAAGAACAACGTCAGCGGCACCCGGATTCTCGCCACGGCGGCCGATCGTCAGGGCGTCGAACGCTTCGTCATGATCTCCACCGACAAGGCCGTCAATCCATCCAGCATCATGGGCGCGGCCAAGCGAATCGCGGAACTCGTGGTGCAGGACATGGCCAGGAACAGCAGGACCAATTTCAAGACGGTCCGCTTCGGGAATGTGCTGGCGAGCAACGGAAGCGTCGTCCCGCGCTTCCTCGACCAAATCAAAGCCGGTGGCCCGGTTACCGTGACCCATCCCGAGGTGCGGCGGTACTTCATGTTGATTCCGGAAGCGGTGCAACTCGTCCTCCAGGCTGCCTCCCTGTCGGAGCCCGGCGCGGGGTACGTGTTGGAAATGGGGGATCAGATCAAGCTGGTCGATCTGGCCAGGAATTTGATCCGGCTGTCCGGCTTCGTGCCCGATGACGAGATTCCGATTCACTTTATCGGCCTCCGTCCCGGTGAAAAACTGAGTGAGGAGCTGGTCGGGCCGGACGAAGCCATCGAACCCTCTCCGGTCCCGAAGGTCTTGCGCGTGCGCTCCACGCATGTTCCCTCTTCCGAGGATCTCCGTGCCGCGATTACGGCGCTCGAAGACTCGGCCTATACGGTTGATGTGGCCGGCGTGTTGGATCGGATCCGCGACCTCGTCCCGACGTTTCGGACGGCGGAGTCGCCGGTCCTGTCGGCACCGTCATCCGCCCAGTAGCGGCAGCGTTTCCGACATCCCGCCGAGCGTCAGAGGCCGCCCGGCCCCATCGTGCTCTCATCATCGCGTCCCGAGTTCTGGATCTTTGTCAAGGGAGGCGAGCATGGCGACAACAGCGGAATTCATTACGACGCACGATCCCCGTTGGGATCGCGCGCTCGAGGACACCCGCTATGACTTTTATCATTTGCCCAGCTATACCAAACTGTGCGCCGCACACGAACACGTCGAAGGTGTTGCGTTCTACGCGCAGGACGACGCCGGACTCTTCCTCGCGCCGCTTCTGATTCGATCGATTCCGCCGCCGCCCGGGATGGACGTGCAGTGGAAAGACTGCGCATCGCCGTACGGCTATTCCACGCCGCTGGTGACACCGGCACTCCACTCGATGTCGCAGTATCTCGAAGCGTTTCGCGATGTCGCCCGTCAGCACAACGTCGTGAGCGCGTTCTTTCGGCTTCATCCGCTCATGCCGCTGGATACTCATTCCCTCAGCAAGTTCGGAGAAATCGTCACACACGGTGAAACGGTCTACATCGACCTCACGCATTCCTTGGACGCGATGTGGAGTGAGACGACGACAAATCACAAGCGGAACATCCGCCGGCTCGAGCGCCTCGGCTTTCGCGCCGTGCTCGACGACTGGAGCTTGTACGACCACTTTATCGAGATTTACTACGGCACGATGAAGCGAGTATCGGCGAGCAAACACTATCTGTTCTCGGTCGAGTATTTCGCCGAGCTGCGGACCAGCCTCGGCTCGCGGTTACACCTGTGCTCCGTGCTCGCTCCGACCGGGGACGTCGCCGCCGCGGGACTCTTCGTCGTGACCAACGGGCTGGTCGAGTACCACCTCGGCGGCAGCGCGGACGCCTACCTTTCCATGGCGCCCTCCAAGCTCATGTTCGATTCCATGCGGCGCTGGGCGCATGAGCAGTCCGCCAGCGTGCTCCACCTCGGTGGCGGGCTCAGCGGCCGGAACGACTCCTTGTTCGCCTTCAAGGCCGGCTTCTCCAGAGCCAGGGCCGTCTTCAGCACGTTCCGCATGATCGTCGATGAGGAGAAAAACGAAGCTTTGCTTCGGGGCTTCGGACTGCACGGCCGCAGTGCGAGAGCCGATCGGGCGCGGTACTTCCCGGCCTACCGGGAGGCGCTGTCCTAGCAGGGCCCCCACGTCGAGACTGTCCGTCCGTCGAGTTCAGCTGACACAAGGAGTCGTCACTATGAATCCCATGCCGATCATCCGTCCGACGTTGCCGCCGCGCGATCAGTTCATCGACGCCATTACCTCGTCGTGGGAGTCGGGGGTCGTCACCGTCGGCCCGACCGTCAAGGCGTTGGAAGAGGAAGCGTGCCGCCAAACCGGGGCTCGTCATGCGGTTGCCGTGTCGAGCTGCACGGCCGGCCTGATGCTCGTGCCGCAGGCGATGGAGTTGCCGCACGGCGCCGAGGTCATTGTGCCGTCATTTACCTTTGCCGCCACGGCGCAGGCGTTGCTTTGGAACGGCCTGGTGCCCGTATTTTGCGATTGTATCCCGGGAACATTGACACTCGATCCGGAAGACGTGGAGCGCAACCTTTCGAGCCGAACGGCAGCGATTTGCGCCGTGGCCGTGTACGGCCTGCCTCCCGACATCGATGCGATTCTGGAGGTCGGCCGGCGCAAGGGACTGCCGGTGTACTTTGACAGTGCCCAGGGCTTGGGAGCCACGTATCGAGGCCAGATGCTCGGCGGCTGGGGCTCCTGCGAGGTCTTCTCCCTGAGCCCGACCAAGGTCGTCACCGGCATCGAGGGTGGCTTGGTGACGACGAACGACAGCGCGCTGGCCGACCGCGTGCGGGCCATGCGCGACTATGGCAAGGACAGCACGGGCGAGGAGATGATCTATTTGGGCCTCTCGGCCCGCATGAGCGAGCTCCATGGCGCGGTCGGCCTGCTGTCCTTGCGGCGCATCCATGACTACGTAAAGGCTCGCTTGGACCGCATCACCACGTATCGAGAGCGTCTTGGGCGGCTTCCCGGCTGCTCGGTACAGGTCTTTCCTGACGATCGGACCAGCAGTGGGAACTATTTCGTCCTGTTCGTCGGCGCCGGTGCAGCGCGCAGCCGTGATGAGCTCTATGCGGCGTTGAAGGCAGTCGGCATTCAATGCAAGCGCTACTTTTACCCGCCGGTTCACGAACAGGCGCTCTTCCAGCGCTATCCCAAGCGCCTCAGCGCCAAGCTGACAACGACCATCCAGGCTAGCCGTGAAGGCCTCGCCCTGCCGCTCTACTCGCATATGGAGCGGCACGAGCTGGAGCGCGTCTGCGTCACCGTTGAACGGCTGCTCGCGCACTGACCTCGCCCCCCGGGTGTTTGGCGCGACAGAAACCGTCGTTGATCTTCCTGCCCTGGGTGACGCGCCAGGTACGGACCGGTCGTGGCGACTGATCGCTGGAAACGGTGTCGCTGCGCGATTATTGATTTCAGGTTTGGCGCGACAGAAACCGTCGTTGATCATCCTGCCTGGGGTGACGCGCCAGGTACCAACTGGCCGCGGCGACTGATCGCCGGAAATGGTGTCGCTGCGCGATTATTGATTTCAGATTTGGCGCCGCAGGCACGTTCGGTGATCATCCTGCCCTGAGTGACGCGCCAGGTACCAACCGGCCCCGGCGACTGATCGCTCGGAGCGGTGTCAGCACGCCCTATCCCACAGCGATCAACGCGGGGCGATAGTTTCCATTCTCGATCTCGCCGCTCACGCGTTGAGACGCGTGCACAGGCAGCAGGCTCAGGAGAGCCCGGAGGGGAGCGCACTATGAAAGCGACGGTCAGGACAGGGATCTCGAACTCGGGCGGCACGTGGCTCCAAAGGCGAGGAGCCTGGCGTGCGGTCCGTCTGGGACCTTTTGTCATGTCCACCGTGGCGTTTGCCTTGGTTTCCGCGTTCGGATGGGTTGGACTGACATTGCATTTCTTCGGCGCCGATCTTTCCCACGCACCGCGTGGCGAGCTGTGGAATCCTGACTTGATCGTCGTGCTGGCCGGTGATCCTGCCCGGGCGGCGTACGCGCAGACCTTGGTCACTCAAGGTGTCCGCGCCCCGATCATTGGGACCATTGCCGATCCCCTCTGTCTCAAGGCCGGCCGGGACCCCTCGAGCTGCCGGACCGGCGTCCGTAACACGGTCGATGAAGCCCTGCTCATGCGTCGGCTGTCGATGGCCGAGCATCTCAGCCATGTCGGCATCGTGACGTCACGGTACCATGCGGCGCGTGCGGCGAGCATTTTCGGGGTTATTTTCGCCGGCAGCGGCATCGATGTCAGCGTGGTGGCGCCCCCGAGATCAGAAGCGCTCGTCGATGACCTCGACAGCGTCGAACTGATGAAATGGATTCCCAGCATCGGCGCTGCCATGGTGGCACGCTTTAGTCCTCACTGGTACGAGCAACTGATGGAGTATCGGTACGACGCACGGCGATGACCACTGCGTGTCGCCTTGACCGCGGCAAGTTTAAAAAACGGCGGTCTTGTCGGGCAAAAGCTCGATTCGCGAATCGCGCAGCGACAGCGCATCCGGCGTCCGTCGTCATGAGAAGTCGGTAGCTGGCGCGCCACGGCCGGGGTGTTATTGATCCGACGGTTTTGTCGCGCCAAAACGTTGCTTCAAATGTCGCGCAGCGAGACTGCGTCCGGCGAGCGTCGCCAAGAGAGGTTGGTACCTGGCGCGCCAGGCCCGGGAGGTTGAAAAGCTGGCGGTTCCTGTCGCGCCAAGAACGAACGGAGGACACTATGGACAAACGAAGAAAAGTCATCATTGTAGGCGACGGATCCTTCGCCGAGGTCGCCTATGAATTCTTCACCCATGACTCCGAATACGAGGTGGCGGCATTCACATTGGAGAAGGAGTTCGTGACGAAAGATACGTTGTTCGGCGTACCGGTGGTGCCGTTTGAAACGCTCGAAGACGTTTACTCGCCGACGGAGTGCGACGTGTTCGTCGCGATCGGCTTCATCAAATTGAACCGTGTCCGCACACGTCTCTGCCGAATGGCGAAGGAGAAGGGCTTTGGCCTTGCCAGTTATATCAGCAGCCGGGCCTTCGTCTGGCCGAACGTCAAATTCGGCGAGCATTGCTTCATCTTCGAGGACAACACGGTCCAGCCCTTTGCGCAGATCGGCAACAACGTCACGGCGTGGAGCGGGAACCACATCGGGCATCACTGCGTGATCGACGATAACTGCTTTCTGTCATCGCACGTCGTGCTATCCGGGCAGGTCCATGTCGGTCAAAATTGCTTCTTTGGCGTGAACTCGACGGTCGCGCACAACGTCAAGATCGGCAAGGACTGTTGGGTGTCACCGGGCGTCGTCATCATGAGAGATGTCGAAGACGGGGCCTTCTTCCGCGCTCCAAAGATGAAGCCCGAATCGATTTCGGCTCCGGAATATTTCCAAGTCGATCCGGCCGACGACTCCATGCGGCTGACGACCGGCGAGTCGATCCGAAGCGTCAAGCTGTAAGGTGGAACCAACCCATGAACGGAGTGTGAGGCTATGGACGCGAAGCAGCGCGCGGTGATTGTCAGCGCCGTCCGCACGCCCATCGGCGGATTCGACGGCGGCTTACGCGAGGTCCCGGCAACGAGCCTGGGAAGTCTCGTGATCGAGGCCGCGCTGGACCGCGCGGACGTGTCGCGTGACCACGTCGACGAGGTCCTGATGGGCTGCGTCTTGACGGCCGGGTTGGGCCAGGCGCCCGCGCGGCAAGCGGCGATCGGGGCCGGCATCCCGAACTCGACGCCGGCGACGACCGTCAATAAGGTGTGCGGCTCCAGTCTCAAAGCCGTCATGCTCGCCGTCCAGTCGATCGCGCTCGGCGAGGCGCGGACGGTCGTGGCGGGCGGAATGGAGAGCATGAGCCGAGCGCCGTACGTCCTGCCGCGAGCCCCGGAGGCGAAGCGTCTCAAGCATCTCACGCTGGCCGATACGATTCTGAAGGACGGCTTGTGGGACGTCTACAACGACGTCTCGATGGGCGTCGCCGCCGAACAATGCGGGCGTCATTATCAGATCAGTCGGGCTGAAGCCGACGACTATGCGCTCGAAAGCTATGCGCGCGTGCGTGACGCCGCCGCACGGGGCGCATTCAATGCCGAGATAGAGCCGGTGTCGGTCGTTGCTGGACGGCAGGAGCGTCGGATCGACCGTGATGAGGAGCCGGACCGGCTCGATATCGCGAAGATGCGAAACCTGAAGCCGGCGTTTTGCGACGACGGCGTGTTGACCGCCGGGAATTCGACGTCCTGCAACGACGGCGCGGCCGCGCTGGTTGTCATGGCCGAGGAGGAAGCCAAACGCTTCGGGATCACGCCCCTGGTCCGCATTCGAGGCTATGCCGAAGCCGGCATCGCACCCGAGCTCTTTGCACTCGCGCCCGTCGAGGCGACCAAACGCGTACTGAAGACGACCGGACTCACGGTCGGCGACATCGATCTGTATGAAGTGAATGAGCCCTTCTCCGTCGCCGCGATCGGGGTGATCCGCGAACTGGGCCTCGATGCGGCGAAGGTCAATGTGAACGGCGGCGCGATTGCGCTGGGACATCCCATCGGCGCGACCGGCGCGC
The DNA here is from genome assembly GCF_979581665.1 of Nitrospira sp. Vd2. Lineage (NCBI taxonomy): Bacteria > Pseudomonadati > Nitrospirota > Nitrospiria > Nitrospirales > Nitrospiraceae > Nitrospira > Nitrospira sp. Vd2. The sequence continues at coordinate 9,178 of NZ_CEFZSK010000009.1, forward strand.
GAATTCTCACGACGCTCATTCATGCGATGGCCGTGCGCCGGTCGGAGCTGGGCCTCGCCACCCTGTGCATTGGCGGCGGCGAAGCGGCCGCGATCGTCGTGGAGCGCCTCGGCTAATCCCCCTGCTGCTTGAGTAACGACCTCGCATTCGTATTCTGAAGGTGTGTCATGACTCAACCGGCATCTCCCCGGGTTCCCCGTGTCTGTGATCCTCGTCGGCAGCATCATTCCTGCGCGTCGTCTGTAATCTGGCTCGTCCGTCTGCTGGTGCTGTTGGTAATGGCCGCTCCCATTGTGGCGCGGGGCGACGGGCCGCCAACCGTCTCGATTCCAAACCCCGGGTATCGACTCGGACCCAACGATGTGATTCGGGTGCAGGTCTTCGGGGAGGACGATCTGACCGTCGAAGGCAAGGTCGGAGGAGACGGCCGGATGAACTTCCCGTTGCTCGGGCCGCTGCAAGTGGGTGGTCGGTCCGTCCAAGATCTGCGAGACGAAGTTACGGCCCGGTTGGCCGACGGCTACCTCCGCGACCCGAAAGTCGCCGTCTACATCATTCGGTATCGCAATGTCTACATCTCAGGTGAGGTGAAGACGCCGGGCGCCTATCCCTATGAAGAGGGATTGACCGTACAGAAAATCATCTCGCTCGCCGGCGGGTTGACCGAAAAGGCGGAGAAGCACGGGATCAAGGTCAATAGGGTGACGGAGGGCCGGCTTTCGACGAACGAGGCGAGCCCCGGAGATTTCGTGCTGCCCGACGATACCGTCGTCGTCGCCCCGATGGAGAAATTTTACGTGGTGGGGGAGGTCATGCGGCCGGGGAGCTATTCGTATGAAGAAGGCATCCGGGTCAGCAAAGCGATCACCTTCGCCGGCGGCTTCACCGACAAGGCCAACAAAGGCGCGTTGCGTGTGACGCGCGTGAGCAGCGGTCAGGCCGACATCCTCATCGTCACCGAGGAGGCGCGGCTCCTTCCTGAAGACGTGCTGGTGGTGGAGGCTCAGAACAGTAAAGTGTTCGTGAGTGGCGAGGTGCGAACGCCGGGCAGTTATCCATTTCGCGAGGGACTCAGCGTGCACCAGGCGCTCGCGATGGCGGGTGGGCTCAATGAGAAGGCGGAGCGAGGCCGGCTCACGGTCTTACGGCACCGGAATGGCGAGGAAGTGTCTCTCGGGGCGAAGCTCGACATGGCTCTCGTGCCGGACGACATCATCGTGGTCGCCGAGGCCCAACGCGTCTACGTCAGCGGAGAGGTGCGGATGCCGGGGCGCTATCCGCATGAACAGGGCTTGACCGTACATAAGCTCGTCAACATGGCCGGCGGCGTCACGGAGAAGGCGGATTCAAGCGCGATCAAGGTGACGCGCGTCACCGACGGTCGCGCCGAAGCGGTGCAGGGCACGCCCGAAATGGTCCTGCTGCCGGATGACATCGTGGTGGTCGAGCCGCAGCATCACAAGTTCTATGTGAACGGCGAGGTCAAGGCGCCGGGGGCGTATGGGTACAAGGCGGGCGTAACCGTGCACCAAGCACTCGCGATGGCGGGCGGGCTCACCGAGAAGGCCGAGCGGGGGGCGATGGCGGTGTTGCGGCATCGCAACGGGCGGGAGCTGTCGCTGCCGGCCAAGCTGGACATGGGACTGGAGCCGGATGACATCGTGGTGGTGTCGGAAGGGCAACGGATTTACGTGAGCGGGGAAGTGCGGACGCCGGGGCGGTATCTGTACGAGCCGGGCATGACCTTGCAGAAGGCGATTTCGATTGCCGGCGGGGTGACGGAGCGGGCGGAGCACGGGATGATCAAGGTGACGCGGTTCACGGACGGGCAGTCGGGGACGTTTCATGGGCAGCCGGGCAGCGTCGTGTTGCCGGACGACATCATCGTGGTGGAGCCGCAGAATCAGTATCGGTTCTACGTGAGCGGGGAGGTGCGGACACCGGGCGGGTACGCGTACAAAGATGGGCTCACGGTACACAAGGCGTTGGCGATGGCGGGCGGCGTCACGGAGAAGGCGGAGCGGGACACGCTGAAGGTGTTGCGGGTGACGCAGGGGCGGGAGGAGACGCTGCCGGTGAAGCTGGACAGCCTGGTGCGGCCGGACGACATCATCGTGGTGGCCGAGGCGCAACGCGTCTATGTGAGCGGCGAGGTCAAGGCGCCGGGGCGGTACGTGTACGAGAGCGGGCTCACGGTGCACAAGGCCGTCAGCATGGCGGGCGGCATCACGGAGAAGGGCGATCAGGGCGTGGTGAAGGTGACGCGGCTGGCGGAGGGACAGGCGAAGACGGTCGTGAGCGAGCCGGATGCCGTCCTGTTGCCGGACGACATCGTGGTGGTCGAGCCGCAAAATCAAAAATTCTACGTGAGTGGCGAAGTGAAGACGCCCGGCGCGTATGCGTACAAGGCGGGGCTGACGGTTCAAAAAGCCGTCGCGATGGCGGGCGGGCTTTCGGAGAAAGCGGATCGGAATGGATTCAAGGTCGTCCGAACCGTGAATGGGCGCGAAGCGACGCTGCCGGTCACGTTCGAAAGCCAGATTCTTCCTGAAGACAGCATCCTCATCCCCGAAGGGCAGCGGTTCTATGTGAGCGGCGAAGTGAAGACGGCAGGGCGATATCTCTATGAGCACGGCGTGACGGTGCACAAGGCGATCAGTATGGCCGGCGGCTTTAGCGAGAAGGCCGACAGGGCCAGCATGACGGTCGTGAGGGTCAACGGGAAGGGGCTCGAGACGGTGCCGGTGGAGCTCGATGCGGTCGTGTTGCCGGATGATTTGATCGTCGTCTCACCGGTCCAAAAGATCTATGTCAATGGAGAAGTGAAGCGGCCCGGGGATTACTCGTATGAGAAAGGGTTGACGATCCATAAGGCGATTACCATGGCCGGCGGCTTTACCGACAAGGCCGCCGAGCGAAAGACCAAAGTTCTCCGCCGCGTCAACGGCCAGGAGCAATCAATTCGGGTGAAATTGGAGGATCAGGTCCTGCCCGAAGACATCATTGTCGTCCCGCAGAGTTTCTTCTAGCACCCGTCGGCGCCGCCCACGGTCGTCGTACGCCTGCAAAGAGGAGAACGCGCTATGTACCGTCAGCCAGTGCAGCCCTTGTCGCGCGCCGTGTCCATTGTCTTGTTCGTGGTGGTGTTCGTCGGCCTCGCAGTGTCCTCCCCTGCCGCCTCGACGAACGTGATGGAAGCCTATCGGCTGGGGCCGAACGACGTCATACGGATTCAAGTGCTGGGAGAAGACGATTTGACGACGGAAGGCAAGATCGGCGGCGATGGGAAACTCACGTTCCCGTTGCTCGGCGTGCTGGATATCCAGGGGCGGACCGTTCAGCAGTTGCGCGAGGAGCTGACCGCCCGGCTGGCCGATGGGTACCTCAAGCAGCCGAAGGTGAGCGTGTCGATCCTGCGGTTCCGCAACGTCTACGTCAGTGGGGAGGTCAAAAATCCCGGGGGGTATCCTTATGAAGAAGGCCTGACCGTCCGCAAGGCCATTTCGCTCGCCGGCGGGTTGACCGAGAAAGCCGAGAAGCGTGGCATCAAAGTCAGCCGGAGTACGGAGGGTCACATCGAAACGGTGGCGGTCGACCTGTCGGCGCTTGTGTTTCCCGACGACACGATCGTCGTCACGCCGGCCGAGAAGTTCTACGTGACCGGGGAGGTGATGCATCCGGGGGGCTACGTGTACGAGGACGGCCTCACCGTGCAAAAAGCGATTTCGATGGCGGGAGGCTTCACGGACAAGGCCGAGCAAACGACGATCAAGATCACGCGCATGAATGCCGACGGCATTGAAAATATCGTCGCGACGAAGGAGATGAAGCTCACCGCCGACGACATGGTCGTTGTGGACTCTCAGCGCCACAGATTTTTCGTCAGCGGGGAAGTAAAAACGCCAGGTGCTTTTCCGTACAAGGAGGGTCTGAATATTCAAAAGGCCATCGCGATGGCGGGCGGACCGACCGACAAAGCCGATCGCGGCCGAATCCAAATCCTGCGCAGAACGCACGGCCGAGAGGAAATCCTGGAAGCCACCGGGACGACTCTGCTCAGCCCGGATGACACCGTCTTGGTCGCCGAGGGGCAGCGATTCTACGTGACTGGTGAGGTGCGGACGCCGGGGCGGTATCTCTTCGACACAGGTGCGACCGTGCAGCGGGCCATTACGCTCGCCGGAGGATTTACCGAAAAAGCGGACCGCGCCGAGATGACGATCGTGCGCGTGCAAGCCGACAAGATCATCACGATGCCGGCCACGCCCGACTCTCCCATTCTGCCGGAAGACATGGTTGTCGTGCGTCAGTACCAAAAAATCTACATCAACGGTGAAGTCAAGAAGCCGGGCGACTATCCCTATGAGAAAGGCCTCACGATTCACAAAGCCATTACCATGGCAGGCGGGTTCACGGATAAGGCGGCCGAACGGCGCATCAAGGTCTTGCGCATGGTGAACGGCGTCGAGCAATCCATCCGCGCCAAACTGGAAGAGAGCGTCTTGCCGGAAGACATCATCGTCGTCCCGCAAAGTTTCTTCTAATTCCGCACTCACCATCCGGAGAGAAAGGAAGACCATGCTGATCTATGATCGATTTACGGAGCGCCGCGCCGTCGTCGGGGTGATCGGACTTGGATATGTCGGGCTCCCCCTCGCCGTGCTCCAGGCGCGGTGCGGCTTCAAGGTCTTTGGCATCGACGAGCACGAGGGCAAGGTCGCCAACGTGAATAGCGGCGTCAACTACATTTCGGATGTGGCGGATGAGGAGTTGCGGGAGGTCGTGGCCGCCGGCCGGCTCTCCGCGACGTCTGATTTTTCGGTATTGAAGGACTGTGATGTGGTGCTGATTTGCGTGCCCACGCCGTTGACCAAGAACAAAGAGCCGGACATCAGTGCGATTCTCAAGGTCACCCGTGAGCTCGCGAAGTACATCCGTCCCTCCACCCTGGTGGTACTGGAAAGTACGACATATCCCGGGACGACGGAAGAGGTCGTCGTCCCCATCCTGACGGAAGGCGGATTAAAGGTCGGCGACACGTTGTTCGTCGCGTTCTCGCCGGAGCGCGTCGATCCGGGCAATGCCTCCTTCAAGACCGCGAACACGTACAAGCTGGTCGGCGGCGTGACGGCGACCTGTCGCGCCGTCGCGCAGGCGTTTTACGAGCAGTCGATCGTCAAAATCTTCCCGGTCTCTTCGGCGCGCGTGGCCGAGATGGCGAAGGTGTTCGAGAACGTCTTCCGTTCGGTCAACATCGCCCTCGTCAACGAGCTCGCCCTGCTCTGCGACCGCATGGACCTCAACCCCTATGAGGTGATCGATGCGGCCGCCACGAAGAACTTCGGCTTCATGCCTTTTTATCCGGGGCCGGGCGTGGGCGGACACTGCATCCCCCTCGATCCCTATTACTTATCCTGGAAGTCGAAGGAATACGACGTGCATACCCGGTTCATCGAGTTGGCCGGCGACATCAATGAAGGGATGCCGTATTACGTCGTGACGAAGTTGCAGCGATTGTTAAATCGGCGCGGCCGCTGTCTGAACGGCGCCAAGGTCTTCGTGCTCGGCGTGACGTACAAGGCGAATGTGGGAGATCACCGGGAAACCCCCGCGATCAAAGTGATGGAACTCCTGCAGCACGAGAATGCCGCTCTGTCCTATGCCGATCCGTTTATCCCGGAGGTTGTGCTGAATCAGCGGTCGTATGCGGCGGTAGAGGTGACGAAGTCGCGATTGACGGAAAGTGATTGCACGCTGATTCTCACCGCGCATTCGGCCTTCGACTACGCGGGGGTCGTCGAGCACGCCCCGCTGGTCTTCGATACGCGGAATGCCACCCGGCGCCTTCGGGGGAACCGCTCCAACGTGGTCGTGCTGTAGTGAAAGGTGGCCGGCCGTCGAGCGGCCGGCCATGCTCGCATCCCAAATCGATCAGTAGACCCCGAGGTTCCACGGCGTGCTTCGTGTCACGCCGTCCTTGTTCTTCGTGACGTCAATGTTCTCGCCGAAGAACCCGGTGAAGGAGAGCGGCGCTCCGGCGCCCAGCGCGGGGCTGCCGTTCCGCAGGTGCCAATCGGAGACCGGATTGACGAGTTGCGGATCCGTGGCGAGCCCATGCGGTTGCGGCACGGTCGATGAACAATTGTAAAAATCGTTGTAATCGACGCTCAGCGTGCCGGCATAGCTCCAACCGTTGTAGCCGCCGGTCGCGGCATTGCCGTTACACACAATAATGTTGTTCTTGATGCTGGGATTGGTCGTCTGCGCATGAACGCCGCTGCTGTCCGTTCCGCCTTGGTACAGGAAAATCTGACCACCGACGGCGACGTTGTTGTAGAGCGCGCTGTCTTTCGCCCCCCACATGCCGAGGCTGCCGGCTTGAGCGGCTCCGCCGTCGTTGAGGACGATGTTGTTGTAAGCGACGGAATTGTACGCTTCGAAGCGTGTCGACGAGTCATAGAACCACCCGCCGGAATAGCCGCCGATCACGATCCCGAACGACCCGTTGCCTTGCGTGATATGAACGACGTTGTTGTAGACCTGGAAATTGCGGACGCCTCCTTTCCCCGAAATGTTCGTGCCCCAGACGTCCCCGCCGAAGACGATGTTGTTGCGGAAGATCGTGCCGAAGTTATTGAAGGCCTCGATGGAGGAATGGATTTCGCTGTTTTCCACCAGCGAGTAGTCCTGATTGGTCTTGATGCCGACCGATCGAGCCTGGCTGGCATCCACCAGGACGCCACGGACCGTGCAGCCTACGACCCCGGTGCTCGGGCTCGAGATGGTCGGGATGTTCGTCCCCCAGCAGCGCACTGCCGCGTTGCTCGAACTCGCCGCCGTGCATGACACATTGTTCGGTGAAACGGAGATGCGAATATCTTCGATCGAAATGTAGCTCTTATCGATGCTGATCGCCGGATTGCAACCGGACACCGAACTTAACACGGCGCCCCATTTATTTTGCGCTCGAATGGTGATCGGCTTCCCGGCGGTCCCGAAGTTCGCAAACGTGATCTGACCTTCTTCATACGTCCCGTCCATTAAGATGGCGGTATCACCCGCCGCCAACTTCAACGCCGCCATGCCGATCGTTTTCCACGGCGCATCCGGTGTGCCGGGATTATTGTCGGAGCCGGTGGGCGACACGTAAAAGACGCGGCCGGTGCTGCTCGTCGTCGGCAGCGACGTGGACGTGGTTGTCGAGCCGGACGTGGGCGTTGTCGCGAAGCGATAGGTGTAGAACCGCCCGTTGGTGCGTGGATCGGTATTGTCGGACGACGAGAAATACAGGGCGGTGGAGGTGCCGTCGCTCCAATGACTGAAGCGGCCTCGGCCGTAAGTCCGAATATCGGCATGGGCCGTGTGAGCCGGGCTCAGTTCCACGCCGTTCTCAAAAATATGCAAGATCGACTGCTGCGGGGCCTGTGCGGTATCGGGCGGGGTTCCGAAATCTCCCGCCATGATGAACGCATAACCATTCTCAGGAACCATCTGAGCCGGCTTGAGCGGGCCCTCGACATACGAGGGCGTGGACGGGGATGAAGTCGGCGTTGACGTCGTCGAGGTGGTCGTCGTCGGGGTCGAGGTCGTCGAAGTCGGGGCCGATTGGGTCGGCGTCGACGAAGTCGAGGTGGTCGGCGTCGTCGTGGTGCTCGTGGTGGGTGTCGTCGTGGTTGTCCCGCTCGATGTGCCGGTCGACGTCGACGTGCCCGTGGAGGACGAGGTCGTCGTCGAAGAAGACGTCCACTGATGCCATTTCCGTTTGAGGAATCCAAGAGCTCCAGAATCCGTTCCTGCCGAGGCAAACGGTGGCACAACGATCGACAGAGAAAAGACACAAACCGTAACGAGCGCGATCCTGCGGAGTCCGACATGTGACTGGTGCATCTGGTGCTCCTTTCGTCTCCGTCGTGCGCCCAGCCGCGCGCCTCTGAGGACAAGCGCGCGCACGTGGACGCCAGCGCAGTGTGTTCGGCGGAGGCTTCGAGCAAGAGGCAGACCAGGGGAGGTCCAGCCGTACGTATTTTCAAGTATAAGAGTCGAACGCCGTCGGAAAATCATCGCGTTGTTCCCGCCTCGGGAGCCCGCCTATGAACTGAGCAAAAATGTACCCAGTCTTTCATCCCCAACAAAATTGAACAGGCAAGGCCGTAGCGCAGTACCGGCGAACGGCCGCGCAAGTATCTTCGACAATCCCACGCACGCAGCTAAAGCTGATCAGGCTTCTTTCAAGAGAGGATGGCCAATGAATCATTTAACCGACGGCTCCATAGAAGTCTTTGCCACCTGCCCGCAGTCGGCCGATCATACCAGCGCGACATATCTCGAAGAGGTGAGGCAGGTCGCACGGTGGAGCGAGGACCACGGCTGCAAAGGGATACTCGTCTATGCCGACAACAGGCTCGTCGATCCGTGGTTGGTGGCGCAGGAGATTCTCACGCACACCACCGCCTTGTGCCCCTTGGTCGCCGTGCAGCCAATTTACATGCATCCGTACTCGGTCGCCAAGATGGTGGCGTCGTTCGGTTATCTGTACGGCCGCCGGATTTATCTCAACATGATCGCCGGAGGATTCAAGAACGACCTCTTGGCGTTGAACGATCCGACGTCGCATGACCGTCGCTATGACCGCCTGCGGGAATACACGTTTCTCATCAAAGAGCTCCTCGCCGGCGGCCCCGTCACTTACAAGGGCGATTTCTACGAGGTGACCAACTTGAAGCTTACGCCACCCCTCCCGAAGGCCTTGCTGCCCGGCATTTTCATGTCGGGATCTTCCGAAGCCGGCCTGCAGACCTGTCGCTCTGTCGGGGGTACCGCGATCAAATATCCCAAGTCCTCTTCGGAAGAAACGGTCAACGCGGATGGAGCAATGCCGTGCGGCGTGCGTGTCGGCATCATTGCCCGGCAGGATGAAGGGGAGGCGTGGGATGTCGCGTATCGGCGATTCCCCGAAGATCGCCGCGGCCAGGTGACGCGCCAGCTCGCGATGAAGATTTCGGACTCGGTGTGGCACCAGCAGTTGTCTGACTTGGCGGTGCACGCACCGAGTGAGAGGAATCCGTACTGGCTCGTCCCGTTCCAGAATTACAAGACCTCGTGCCCCTACCTCGTCGGGAGTTATGCACGCGTCGGAGAAGAGCTTGCGACGTATATTCGGCTCGGCTACCGAACCTTCGTGCTCGATATCCCGGCTGTCAAGGACGATTTGCAGCACGCGATGCAGGCGTTCACCTACGCCGCCGGAGAGGTGGCGCCGTGAGCGCCCTGTTGCAGGACGGAGCCGCCCGCCATGCGCAGGCGCGTCCTGAGGCCACGGCCATCGTCCACCGCGATGAGCGTCTGACTTACGGCGGGCTCGACGTAGCTAGCACGCAGTTAGCCACTGCTCTTCGAGAGAGCGGATGTGAAAAGGGGGATCGCGTCTGCCTGCTCATGCCCAAATCGCCGGCTGCGATGGTGGCGATCCTCGGGATCCTGAAGGCGGACTGCGTGTACGTTCCCCTCGATCCGAGCAGCCCGGTGCCCCGGCAGAGAAAGATGATCGACCAAGCCGAGCCGCGTCTCATCCTGGGATCTGGCCCCGTCATTCCCACGCTGAATAATTTGCTGGCTACCGGTGAAGGTCATCCGCAGCCCTTGCGGGTGGGATGGATGGGATCAGAACCGCTGGAGGGGCACACATTCACGCCGGCCTTCACGTGGACCGAGTGCGCGCGCTTGCCCCTCGGCGCGCCGCCGCGTGAAGCGCGGCCTCATGACCCCGCCTATATTCTCTTCACCTCGGGCTCAACGGGGACCCCCAAAGGCGTGGTGGTGACCCATGAGAACGTCCTGCATTTCCTCGGGTGGGCGACGCGATATTTCGGCATCGGCACCGACGACCGCGTCTCGGCGCATCCGCCGCTCCACTTCGACTTATCCGTGTTCGACATCTTCGGTGCGTTGTCGGCCGGTGCAGAGCTTCACTTGGTGCCGCATGAATTGAATCTGTTGCCGCACAAGTTGGCCGCCTTCATTAGGACATCGGCGCTCACGCAGTGGTTTTCGGTGCCGTCGATCCTCAAGTACTTGGCCGCGTTCGATGCCGTGCAGCCCGGCGATTTTCCCTCTTTGAAACGGATTCTGTGGTGTGGAGAGGTTTTTCCGACGCCTGCGCTGATCTATTGGATGAAGCGCGTGCCCCACGCGACGTTCACGAATTTGTACGGGCCCACCGAAACGACCATCGCAAGCAGCTATTACACGGTGCCGGCCTGTCCCGCAGTCGAACATGTCGCCATTCCGATAGGCCGGCCATGCGAAGGCGAAGAGTTGCTCGTGTTGGACGACGCGCTCAACCCCGTGCCGCAGGGGCAGCTCGGTGATCTGTACATCCGGGGCGTCGGGGTCAGTGCCGGCTATTGGAGGGATCCCGAAAAGACGGCGCAGGCGTTTCTCACTGATCCGGCCGCGCCGGAAGCCGGGCGGCTGTACAAGACCGGCGACCTTGCCCAGATCGGTGAAGACGGCCTCGTGTATTTTCATGGACGCGCCGACGGCCAAATCAAGAGCCGTGGATACCGTATCGAACTCGGTGAGATCGAGGCGGCGCTTCACGGCGTGCGCGGCCTCGCGGACGGCGCGGTCGTTGCAGTGCCGGCCGAGGGCTTCGAGGGCATGACGATCTGCTGCGCCTATGTTCCGGCTGGCGAGGTCGAGGCGGCGGACATCCGAAAGGAATTGGGCGCGCTGTTGCCCGCCTATATGGTGCCGACGCAGTGGCACGCGTATCCCCGGTTGCCGGTCAATGCAAGTGGAAAGATCGATCGACCCAAGCTGCGAGAAGATTTCCTCGCCCTGAAAAAGAGGAACGCGTGATGAAAATCCTTGGTATCAGCGGACTCGATAATTCCCTTGCCTTCAAACAGCGGCATTGGCCGCATCTCGAGGAACGTGAGTATCGGATGTGCCAAGGCTACGATGCCGCCGCCGCTCTCGTGGTCGACGGCGCCGTCGTCGCGGCTGCCGAAGAGGAGCGGTTCGACCGCCGGAAGCACTCCGCGGCTTTCCCCATTCACGCCATTCGCTACTGTCTCTCTGAAGCCGGTGTTGGGCTCGATGAGGTGGACGAATTGGCGCACGGCTTTGATTATGCGCCGTACCGAGCCGCCTTTATGGCCGACCCGATCGCACGACTGCGGTACGCCGAGGTCTATTCGAGGGAGGCCCTGCTCTCCCATGTGTCCCGGCATCTTCCCGGCTTTCCGCATGACCACGTCCATCAGGTGAATCATCATCTGTCGCACGCGGCCAGCGCCTATTTCACCTCGGGATGGCACGATTGTCTCGTCATCGTCATCGACGGCATGGGGGAAGTGCACAGCACGTCCGCGTACCAGGGACGTGACGGAAGACTCATCCCCATTGCGCAGACGTCGGCGCTCGACTCGATCGGCATCTTCTATTCATTGGTCACGTTGCATCTCGGCTTCGACTTCAACGCCGATGAATACAAGATCATGGGTCTGGCGCCGTATGGCGATCCCAAACGATTTGCCTCCGTATTTGACGACGCAGTGGAATTGCGAGATGACGGCTCGGTCCGAATCCCGCCGCTCCGGTTGAACCGGACGCGAGACGAGCGCGAGAATTATCTCGCCACGCGGCGCTATCTGACGGAGCGACTCGGACCACCCCGATCGCTCGATGCCGACGTGACCGAGACGCACCGGGATATCGCCGCCGGCCTCCAGGCCTGTCTCGACCGGACGCTGCTCCACCTGTGCCGGCACTTGGCGAGTGCAACCGGCGCCCGCCGCCTGGCCCTCGCGGGAGGTGTCGCCTTGAACTGCACGGCGAACGGCGTCCTTCTGCAATCCGGCCTGTTCGATGATCTCTATGTGCAACCTGCCGCCGGCGACGACGGTGCCGCCCTTGGCGCGGCGCTCCACCGGGCGGCGCAGCACGGCGCGATCCCGAATACCAGGTTCAATGTTCCTTACCTGGGCCCGAAGCCGTCCACTGAAGACATAGCGCGGGCCCTCCGGGAGTTTGGGGCCGAGATCGTCGCCACGCCGCTCCGCACCCTTGAAGAGACGTGCGCGGTCGCCGCGCAGTGCATCGCCGATGGCGAGGTGATCGGCTGGTATCGCGACCGAATGGAATTCGGACCGCGCGCGCTCGGTCATCGCAGTATCCTCGCCGATCCCGGCCACGCGGAGATGCGGGACCGGATCAACGCCATGGTGAAGAAGCGGGAAGCCTTTCGTCCCTTCGCCCCTGCCGTTTCCATCGAGCAGGTTCACCAATGGTTCGCAGTTGGCCCCATGACGAACCTGCCGTACATGATCATGACGGTGAACGTTCGCGAGGAATTCAGACCTGTCTTGCCGGCCATCACCCACGTCAATGGGTCGGCCCGCGTCCAAACAGTCTCCGCCACCGATGATGACGCGTTCCATTGCCTGCTCCGTGCCGTTGGAAAGGTAACCGGTCGCGAGATGGTGCTGAACACGAGCTTCAACGTCAAAGGTCAGCCGATCGTCAATACACCGGCGGAAGCGATCGACACGTTTCTCCGCACCGGTATGGACGCACTCTTCATCGACAATATCCTCGTTCGCCGACGCTAATTCGCCACAGTCGATCATCCCGCCCATAGATTCTCGTCGGCCCGAGCACACTCACGGAGGAGTCATGGTGGAAGTACAAGAGCTGTATCCTGTTGTGATGAACCTGTTTCGGCAGCGCCTCGATGTGCAGGTGGAGGCGACGGATACCGACTTGTTCGCAACGGGCATCGTGGATTCCTTGATGTTTGTGGAACTCACGGTGCAACTCGAGGATGCGTTCGGCATCACGATCCCCATCGACAAAGTGGAGTTTGAGAACTTCCGGTCCGTCGCCGCCATCGCCGATTTCGTATTGGCGCAAAGTCTCGCTCAACATGGCAAGCCTCCGCGCGTTTGTTGAACCGGACATCCCGGCCGTTGTCGATCTCTATCGTCGCACCTTTGCAGGGGGCTCGATCCGAGATGCCGCAGGGCTCTGTCGTTATGTTGCCGACGTCTTTTTCCACAATCCTTTCCGCGATGCACGGCTGCCGTCGCTCGTGTATGAAGAGAACCAGACGATTCTCGGCTTCCTCGGCGTGATTCCTTATCGGATGATGATGAACGATCAGCCCATCCGAATGGCCGTGAGCACCCAATTCATGGTGGACGCACGGAGCCACAACACACTCGCGGCCCTTGAACTCGTCAAAGCGTTTCTCGCCGGCCCTCAAGACCTTTCGTTAGCGGACGGTGCGAGCGGTCTGTCTCGCAAGATTTGGGAGGCAGTCGGGGGCTATTCGGTCCCGCTCTATGCGTTCAGGTGGACGCGACCGCTGCGACGATGTGAACAGTTGCTTGAATCGACCGAGGAGCAATTTCCCTGGCGCACTGTCACTGTCCCGGTCATCCGACCTCTGTGTCGAGCCCTCGATGCGGCCTTCTACCGAAAGAATGTCGCCGCGAGCACGGCCGCGCCACTATCCCGGGAGCCGCTCGAGGCGGAGACGATCCTGCGAACACTCCCGAGAGTTGCGCGGCGCGATCAGTTCAAGCCCCATTACGATGCGGCGTCGTTGCGATGGATACTGGATTTAGCGGCGCAAAAGAAGAAGGTGGGCACGTTAAGGGGCAGTGCGCTGAGGGAGCACAGCGGCGAAGTCGTCGGCTGGTATCTCTATTATTTGAATCCGGGGCGGACAGCGCATGTGCTGCAATTTGCCGTGCTGCCACATCTCATCTCAGCCGTGCTCCCAGACTTCTTTTCACAGCTTCGTGGAGAAGGCGCGACGGCAGTGTCCGGGCGTCTGGAGCCAAAGTTTCTGCACGAATTCTTTCATCACGGCTGCACCTACACGATGGGAAGCGCCTTCTTGGTCCACTCGAAACACGGCGACATTTTGCAGGCCATTTACACAGGCAATGCTTTTCTGTCGCGCCTCGAAGGGGAATGGTGGAACTGCTTCAGCGAGTTCGCCAGCTAGCGGCGCTCGTTCCAAGGCGTGGGTTGATCGTGCGACCGTGAAGAAGGGGGTAGGAGCTGCTCCCACTCGACGGGCCTGGTTTAGCTCGTATGGCTTCTTGGTCGCATCGAAAGTGAGGATCAGGGATGATGATCAAACAGAATCTCGAAGATGTCGAGACGCATTTTGCCTTCGGCGAAAACTGGGCGCGATATGCCGATACCGTCACGGACGCCCAGATCGAAGAAGCCATCGCAGGATTGCAAGCGCTGTTGGGCCGCCCACGTCTGGCCGGGAAATCGTTTCTCGATATTGGGTGCGGCTCGGGCATACATAGCCTGGCGGCCCTACGCCTCGGTGCGCGGCGCGTTGTGGCGCTCGACATCGATCCGACGGCCGTCGCGACGACATCTCACCTGCTGGGGATCTGGGCCGGGGACTTGTCATTTAAAGTGGCGCAGGGGAGTGCTCTCGATCTCACACCCGCGACGTGGGGACACTTCGATGTCGTGTACTCATGGGGCGCCCTCCACCATACCGGCCGATTGCAACAGGCGCTTCAGAATGCCGCGGCGATGGTGGCGGATCGCGGGAGTTTTGCCTTTGCCTTGTATCGCCGCACCTGGATGTGTCCTCTGTGGAGGATCGAGAAGCGATGGTACTCGCGGGCGTCCCCCGCTGCGCAAGATCGTGCCCGCCGGCTCTATGCCGCGTGGTTTCGATTCATCGGTCGAAGACAGTTTGATGTCGATGCCTATATTGCCGAGTACAAGAAAAATCGCGGCATGGATTTCTATCACGACCTTCATGATTGGTTAGGCGGATATCCATACGAGTCGATCTTACCGGAGGAAGTGGAGGCCCGGATGGAGAGGCTCGGCTTCCGCCGCCGCACCATAATTCTCACAACGCCGCATGCGGGACGCACGCACGGCCTGCTCGGCTCCGGCTGTGATCAGTACGTCTACGAAAAGGACAGTCGTACCACATAACGCCAGGTCACTGGACTTTCGAGCATTGCCATTTGGCGGTTCGGGCGTGCGAATTGGCACGCTTTTTGGGCTCGCCACCGGCTCCCGCATGAATTTTTTTTTGCGGCAACGCGTGTCATTGTTTGTTCGACAAGAATGATTGTATTTTCGTGTACCTAGGGTTTTTGTTGTCGTTTGTCCACAAGACTTTTGCACTTAAATAAAATATCGTAACAGGCAGAAATCGTTAACTAAATCGCTTGCCTTCTTCAGGAGCCTTTGTTAAAAGGCCAGCCCCAGTTGACACCTCAACCGGGCAGCTTAGGAAGGAGGTAAGTAGTGGCGTTGAAGCGTTTCATAAGGGCCTTGTCAGGGGAAAGCGCAAGTCAATTCATCCGCAATGCTAAATATAAAATCGAGGGTCTGGAGCCCCGCGTTTTATTAAGCGCCGATCTCGCCACTGCCGCGGCGGCGTTGCAAGCACCGCAGCCGCCGGCGCCGCAGGCGGCGCCGATTCAAGTCAATCAAGACGGACAGTCCCAGCAGACGGCGACGGTCAGTGCCAAGTTTGGCGACGTCGCCGGCAATGGGACCATGCAAGACGTCACGCTTCCCGATGCCACGGGAAATCTCGTGACGTTCCAATTGCGCGGCGCGGGCATCGGTGAGGTGAGCCAGACTCAGGGAGAGTGGCAGCTCCACATCACCGGAACGGATGAAAGCTCCTCCTTGTCGATCCTCTCGCAAACCGGCGCGCCGGTCGCAATTCATCAGTTGCAGATCGACGGGGCCATGATGGGGATCAATGGGGCGTCGGTCGCGCTTGATGGGACGACGACGATCAATGGCCATGTCACCGCTGTTGCCCTCGGGAGTGTGCAAGGCGGGACGTTATCGGCAACCGGCATGGACATGCTGACCGTCCAGAAGGACATCAACCAGGCCACTGTCGCGATTGGGGCGAGTCTGACGTCCGGACCGGCGCCGAAGCTCGGCCTTCTGTATGTCGGAGGATCGATTACGAGCAGTACGTTGCAAATCGGCGACACGGCTGTTGGGGGCTCGGTCGGCATGGCACTGATCGGCGGCACGATGACGAGCGACAGTCGTATCACCGCCGGTGCACTGCCTTCTACGATCGGTCTTGCGGGGACGACGGTGTCCACCGCCGACGATGCGCGGTTCACGACGACGTACGGCACGCCGGTCGTACAAACTTCACCGGCCACCCAGCCGCTCGCGTCGACGGTCGGTACGTCGCAGACGAGCCAACCCGTCTCTTCTTTCACGGTCACTGAAAGTCTGACCTCCAGCAGTCCTTCCACGACCGCGAGTCAAAACCGGATCGACCTCTCGAGCGCGTATCACGACTCCGGTAATTCCTACATCGCGCAAGTGAACCTCGGGACGGCGGCGGACACGGCCGCGGCCCCGACGGCCTCGACGGTCCAGATTTATGAGAACGGCGTGCCGCTGGGGCCGGCGCACTCCGCACATACGGACATTCGCAATGTCGGCGCGGGGCGGTACAGCTACTGGAGTGACGGGACGAGCACGGCGCTGTACTTCTCGGCATCCGACAACTCCAATCCGCTGACGAACGGGCGGACGTACACGTACCAGGTGGCGGGCGGGACGACCACGACGTCGACCTCCACTCCAGTGAGTACGACCCCGACACCCGCGCCCAGCCCAGTCGGAACTGCGCTGAATTTCTCGAGCGCGTATCATGACTCCGGTAATTCCTACATTGCGCAAGTGAACCTCGGGACGGCGGCGGACACGGCGGCGGCCCCGACGGCCTCGACGGTGCAGATTTATGAGAACGGCGTGCCGCTGGGGCCGGCCCACTCGGCGCACACGGACATCCGTAATTTGGGGGCGGGGCGGTACAGCTACTGGAGTGACGGGACGAGCACGGCGCTGTACTTCTCGGCATCCGACAACTCCAATCCGCTGACGAACGGGCGGACGTACACGTACCAGGTGGCGGGCGGGACGACCACCACGTCGACTCCGACCCCGGTGACTACGACGCCAACACCCGCGCCGGCCACCGGGACCGATAGCACGCAATCCCCGGTTACGGCACCGCCCGCTCCGCCAACGTCATCGCCCTCTACACCGACCGCCGTCTTTTATGTCTCCCCGAGCGGCTCAGACTCCAATGCGGGGACATCAGCGGCACCGTGGCGGACGATTCAGCATGCGGCGCAGAGCCTGCAGGCCGGTCAAACCGCGATCATTCGTGACGGCGTGTACGAGGAGGGCCAGATCACCTTCGCGCATTCCGGGACCGCGACGAATCCGATTACGCTTCAGGCCGAACACAAGTGGGGTGCCGTGCTGAGCTCGGTTTCCGGCAACTACGAGGCCATCAGCATCACGCAGAGCTACATTACGATCCAAGATCTCCGGATCTCCGTGTCGCCCAATAATGTGGGGGGCGCGGCCAGTAGTTCGAACGGCGCCATCCGCGTGTGGGGCACCAACATCCCGAGTGCCGCGAGCCCGACGACCGGGACATTGGGGGCCACGATTCGGGGCGTCTTGGTCGATGCCAGCTCGCAGCGAGCGGTCGGCATCAAGACGAACCAGGATTACACCTTGGTGGAAAACTGCGAAATCCATTCGTCGCTCGAAGCGTTCAACAATTACGGCACGATCTTCCGGAACAACACCATTTATACGGGTGATGTCTGGGGCAGTTACGTGTACGGCAAGGGCGGCGTGCGGGATTTGCAAATCTACAGCAACGTCGTCCACATGGGCAACGCGAGTGGATGGGGCGTATTCCTCGGAGGAAACTCCGGTGGCTGGTGGTACGATCCGACGACGCATTATGAAGCCTACGATTCATCGGCGTACAATAACACCGTCTACAATGAGTCCGGGAATGCTTCGGCCGGTGTGCTCGGGTTTGCCGGCAGCTATAACTGCACGATCCATGACAATAGGGTGATAGGCGGGGGCCAGACGTTCATGGCCAAAGGGGCCTTCCCGGGCTACGATCCGCAACCGATGCCGGTCAATTCCACCTTCTCCAATAATACCTTTGCGTAACGCTGCTCGCAGCGTTGACCTGAGGTAGTCTGGCGTGGGAAGCGTCACCGGTGAGGTTGGTGGCGCTTCCCACGTCGTCCCCCTCATGAGGATCGATCAAGAACCATTTACATGGCTGGTCTGTTGAGCGAGCATCGGTTGATCTTTCTCTCGGGTCCGCTGAACTTTGCGGTCCGGTGAACGGTCAGTTTTGAGCTGAGACGGCCACCGGCTACAAGCTGAACGGCGCTTCTCTTCCCCTTGTTCCGGAAGACGTCTTTCCTGACAATCCCTCAAGTCGAATCTATCCTTCAGCCTTCGATTCAAGCCCCAATGAAGATTGCCGAAGTACGTCGCGAGGCTCTGAAAGAGGGTGCGTGCTGAGAGTCGCGACCAGCAGCGAATTGCCGCCGGCACGAATGATCCATGGATGTGACGCGGCGTATCAGCGAGATGTACGGGCGGTTCCCCTATCCGTCGCCGCAGGGACGCAGACGTCGGCTGCGTGAATTGGCGAACCTTCTGGCGATCTTCTGCCGCGAGACTGGCTACCGATTGGAAGGAAAGAAGGTCCTGGATGCGGGCACGGGAACGGGCCACCGGTTGATCGAAGCCGCCTTGATGTTTCGACACACTGATTTCACGGCCGTCGATGTCAGTGAAGCGCCTCTGAATATTGCACGTCAGGTGGCCAGCGATGCAGGCGTCGATAACGTCTCCTTCCAACAAGGAAACGTGTTGGAAGCGGGTAATAGCTATGGGACGTTTGACATGGTGTTGAGCATGGGCGTGGTGCAAATTCTCGACGATCCGGCGAAAGGGCTCTTGAATCTCGCGACCAGCCTCCGAGACGACGGCGTCATGTTTCTCTACATTTATGGAAAACACGGCAGCACCGAACGCATGCGGCGCAAGAAGATTGTTTCGCTGTTGCTGCAGGGCGAGACAGATTTCCAGACAGGGATCGCCCTCGTGAAAGAACTCGGATTTGAACCGCCTGGGTACGGATTGAACGTTGGTTTCAACGACGAAGCGTCCAAGGATTCGCTCATCGTGGACGCATACCTCAGCGTTCACGAAAAGTTGTACGATGTGGATGATATTTTCGAGCTGTTTCACTCCTCCGGGTTGTATGGGTTTCTTGTGTATGGAATTGTCTTCGGGGAGCAGGGGCGCTTGTTTGACACTCGGCTTGGCGCCGACGCCCAGGTCGCGTTACAGAAAACCGATCCGGCCCCGTACCTCCCATCGCCGCGCCTGCAGGACAAGTACCAACGGCTTTGCCTAACGGACAAGTATCGCCTCATTGATTTGTTGTACCAGCCGGCCGGATACACGTTGATGGGATTCAAGGCGGGCGCGAGGGACCACCTCACCTCAGATCGCATTCGAGCGAACACGCTCCTGATTTAACCAGTCCGGGATGGGAGGTCGAGTGGTGGACGTCACTGAGCGTGTCAGCGCGATGTACGCAGAGTTTCCGTATCCATCGCCGCAGGGCCGGAGACGTAACCTCAAGGAACTGGCGAACCTGTTGGGCATTTTCTCGCGGGAAACGGGTTACACGCTCGAAGGAAAGAGCGTGCTGGACGCCGGCACAGGCACAGGGCACCGTCTCATTGAGGCGGCTGTAAGGTATCGCCACACTCAGTTTACGGCTGTCGATATCAGTGACGTGCCGCTGAGCATTGCGAGGCAGGCCGCTTCCAACGCCGGTGCCACCAATATCTCGTTCCGGAAAGTCAACATTCTGGAGGACAATCAAATCCTTGGTCGGTTCGACATGGTGCTCAGCATGGGCGTGGTCCACCATCTGGCGGATCCCGTGAAAGGCGTGCGCAATCTCGTGCAATTGCTCCGAGAAGATGGCGTGATATTTTTCTATATCTATGGAAAGCATGGAAGCAGCGAACGCTTGCGGCGTAAGCAGATTGTCTCACTCCTGCTTCAAGGTCAGCGTGACCTCACTGAAGGGATCAGCCTGGTCAAAGAGCTGGGGTTTCATTCGGCAGGGTATGGCTGGAACATCCACTTCGACGATGAAGAATCCCGAGATGCGCTCATCGTGGATTCCTATCTCAACGTTCACGAGGTGCTGTTCGACATTGACGGGATCTTCGATCTGCTTCGGTGTTCAGGCCTTCATGCCTTCCTGGTGTATGGCGTCGTGTGCGGTGACCAAGGGCGACTGTTTGACACCCGTCTGTCGTCCGAGTCTCAATTAGCCTTCCAAAAAACGGATCCCTCACCCTATCTTTCTTCAGCCGTGCTGCAAGACAGATATCGGCAACTGTGCCTGGCTGATCAGTATCGTCTCCTCGATTTGTTGTACCAACCAGCGGGGTATACCGTGATGGGCCTCACAGCCGGCGCGATGCCTTCGTTCTCTGCGGATCGCATTCGCGCCAATATGCTCCTAGTTCGCGACCTCTAGCCTGATTCCGCACGATTCGTCAATCAGCGTCGGTCCATCGGCGGCGAGACGTCGATTGCTTTGTGAAAGCTTCACCCGCTACAACGTGAGGCTTCTATGTACCTCCACTTCTATGGTCTGACGAAAGAGCCATTTCAGACGACTCCGGACGAAGAGTTTCTGTTTCTGACCGATACCCACCGCGAGGCGATTGCGGCGATTCGGTATGGCATCAAGCAGCGCAAGTGGGGGTTGGCAAGACGACGATCCTGCGGTCGTACCTCAAGAGCATCGGTGAGGTGTACCGAGTCGTCTATCTTTTCAATCCCGCGCTTTCATTTCCTGCGCTGCTGAAGATCATTTTACGAGAGCTCGGCGAGATGCCGATCGAAGGCGAAGCCGTCGATCTCGTCAACCAGCTCCACGAACACCTCATCGCGGAGTACCGGGACGGCCGGACGGTCGTCCTGATCATCGATGAGGCGCACCACATCCCCGTGGAGACGCTGGAAGGCGTGCGAATGCTGTCCAACCTCGAAACCCAGAATGCCAAATTGATCCAGCTCGTGCTGGTCGGCCAGCCGGAACTGGAAACGATGCTGTCCCGGCCCGACCTACGGCAGGTCCGGAACCGGATCACCGTTTGGGGGCGGATCGAGCCCCTGACGAACCAAGAAAGCCGCAATTACATCGAGCACCGGTTGCGAGTCGCGGGGTGCCGGCAGGCGATCTTCGCGAACAATGCGTTACCTCGAATCGTTCAAGCGGGGCACGGGAACCCGAGGCGGCTCAACATTCTGTGCCCTTGATCAATGGGTTTGGAGAAGGTCAGCCGATCATTACCAAAGCGACGGTGGATCAGGCGGTCGCCGATATCGACGGACGGCCGGTCCGCCCGCTCGTGGCCCGACGCCATCTTGTTGCATCGACCGCGATTCTCGGCTTCCTCGTGCTGCTCATGCTGCCGGTCCGTTCCTCTCATCAGGCCTCCTCGGTCGCCAGTCTCATTCCTGAGCTCTCGGCACCAGTGCCGATCCCGCTCTTGCCTATTTCACCCGAGAGAAAGCAGCAGCCGACCACGGACGAGTCGAGCAAGGATCATGTCATCCCGACCGAAACGGCTGCACCAAGTCATGATCCACCGCCCTTGTCGTTCGCCGTGTTGCCCGAGAACGGTGATGCGGCTGAAACCGCACGGCTCCTGGCCGTCTTGCTCGATTGCGGAAGGGTGGTGGTGGGCCGTGCACAGCCGGCGATCAACAATCCCAGATTGGAAGACAAAGGCTTTTCGGCCTCGGCGTTCGAGTCGTACTTGCGCAAGGAATTCT
Source organism: Nitrospira sp. Vd2 (assembly GCF_979581665.1). NCBI lineage: Bacteria > Pseudomonadati > Nitrospirota > Nitrospiria > Nitrospirales > Nitrospiraceae > Nitrospira > Nitrospira sp. Vd2. Next base: position 30,928 of record NZ_CEFZSK010000009.1, read on the forward strand.
TGGCCCGGACGGGTCACGATCTCCGCAACCTGGCGACCGCGCCGATGCCAGATCGGGCAAAGTCGCTTCTGGTCAGGCTCGTCTTTTTCATGAAGAAAGCTGTTCAGGACGTCCAGCCGGATATCAACAAGAAGGGAATCGGGTTCAAGGGATTCATACCGGCGACGTTCGCGACGCAGGTCGCCCAAGCCTTCTCGCAGGACACCGGGGTAAAGGTGCGTCAAATCGGTCCACCCGGTGTGGAACCTCGAAATCCGGACAATAAGCCCGATGAACAGGAGGAGCAGGCATTGTTGGCGATGCAAAGGAGCCATCCACGCGCCGGTGATCATGTCATAGAGGACATGTTGCCCGACAACCGGGTGAGGGTCTTGTTGCCGTTGTTCTACACGAAGGCATGTTTGGCGTGTCATGGCAAACCAAAAGGGCAAGTCGATATTTCCGGGTATGAAAAGGAAGGGTTCAAAGAAGGAGATCTCGGCGGGGCGATCTCAGTAGCCCTGCCGGTTGACTCCGGAGCGTTGAAAGGAGTGCAAAGTGAGTAAGATCTTTCAAGCGCTGGAGAAGGCCCAAGTCGAGCGAGCCCTTCATGAGCATGACAGCCTGAGGCGCGCCGATCAACCGGCCTGCCCACCGCCACCGCCATCGAGCATACCTCAGCGTAGCGGGCAGCAGATGACCGTGAAAGGATTCAAGTCATTCCTGGCTCAACTTCCTGATGACGCAATCCTTGAGGTTCGGCTCGACGAGTCTGGTCCGCTGTACTTCGCTCAGTGGAAACCGTTGGCGCCTCATGAAATCCGCGCCGTCGTGCAGCCGGCACCGGCGGCCGAGCGGAGCCACGATCTGGACCGATGAGCAATCGATCCTTCACGGGTAGTCAAGCCTTTCTTGCTATGAGGTCCATGAAGGCATGCGCATAATGGCTGCTGATTGGGCAGAACAAGAAGCTGAGACGATCGTCGACGCCTTCGTGGCCGATACGAGTGCGAGTGATCTCCTTCGCCTGCAAGAGAGGATCGCTGCAGCCTTGCGCCGGGCGTTCGAGAGAGGAAGGCGTGAGGGGCCCGCTGTACAGCGGGCATGACCGGGATGTGCGACCGAACAACCGGCGCGCAGGGTAGAGTGGCCAGAATGACCTACTCTGGCGGTCTGCGTCCGAGTCGATGGCGCCGGTCGCGGTTCAATCCTGGCTGAACGTAGGCCCTGCAGTCACACACAAAACACGCCCCTACCGCCGTACGCCTGCGGGGCTTGTGCAACGCGCGGGGATGGCCGCAGGTGCACAGCTCCTCGCGTCCCGCGGTTTTTCGAAATCCTTTTTGACCCGGCATATTCGTGAATACCCTTTGGGTATTGTACGCTTCGTTCCAGTGGCTCGACTAGACCACCCTTTATCTTATGGACGTTTCTGTAGCACGAACACGGAGCGAACAATCAGCTCGTGAAGTGGCAGGGAGGAAAGAACGCTGTTGCGCGCCCGGCTGCTACGTTGAGCGCGACGCTGAGAAGCCAGGCGTGTCTAGTGAGGGTCCCCGTGCGATCCAGCGCTACGAGGCAGCTTCGGCTAATGCTTTTATGGGTGCCACATCATCCGCTTCGATTTCGACTGCCGTGGCTTGTTGGATCAGGTTGACGCGGATGACGAGACGGCTGCCATGTGCCTGTCGGACGAAGGAGCCGCGGAGTCCCTGCAGTGGCCCACGGATTACCTCGACGAGTGCCCCGTCCGAAAAATACGCCCACGGCACATGCGATACGCGTGACTGGACCACGCGCATCACCGACATTATTTCGTCTTCAGGAATCGGTTCAGGGCCTCGTACGCCGCTGACTATCTCCACGAGGCCCGGTGTTTGGAGGACAATGAGTTTTTGGTCGGTCATGAATTTGGCAAAACAGTAGCCGGGAAACAAGGGCCACTCCACGACTTTTTTGCGATCCTTCCATTGGCTGACCCGGGACATCAGCGGCAGCAGCGGTTCGATTTGTCTCGCGATCAGCTGGTCTCGTACGACCTTTTCGGCCCGCGAGCGCGTCCGAATTGCATACCAGTGAGCCGTGATCGACATCAAATCCTCCTCTGCACCGAAATACCAGTCATTCCCTGGTCCTGGTCCCGGTAGGTCGTCCTTCTACTCAGTTTCCTGTCTGCCCATCAGTCCGGCTCGTGATGATAGTAGTGTAAGTGTGTGTCTTGCACTCTGAACCTTAGGCACGAGCCGAGGTATGAGGGATACGCAGTTCTCCGCGATACGTCGTGGCTGGCCGGAGGTCTGTCCTTCATTGATCCTCGGGGGACATTCACGACCTTGCGACAAACGCCCTAGAGACCGCAAGAGAACTTGTGTTCTACCGGTCGTCGGACATGCTGCGTTTCAGGTTTGGTGCCCCGGCAATCGACTCATTCGACTCATTGTGGAACGATTTATGACAAGCGCGTGATATCCCACGCATGGGCATAGATCTTCCGCCATGTGATCATGAGAGGTCGTTTCTACATTCCTTCCTAAGACAACACAATCGAACAACCTTTCGTTTTAGTGTCCTTTCTCCTGTTACAGATTTACCCCTGTCGCTCAGACTCCCAGTCGTTCCCCACTATGAAGGTGTACACCACTGGGTGAACGCCCTGTCGGCACTCCTCCTTGCACAACGTCGGCGACGACGGTAAAGTGGGTTATCTAATTAGCGCGCCTTACGACCAGCGACGGCTTCGCAACCATGAGTGATGACACTCACGACTGGGCTAGCCAGGAAGCGGAAGCCATGATCGATGCATTCATTGCCGATCACGGCCCTGACGATCTCCTACGTCTACAGACTGCCATTGCCCGTGCCCTCCGGAACGCCTATGAGCGCGGCGCGAAGCAAGAGCCGCGCCGAGAGCAGGCATAGGGCGTCTCCGGCTGCCTGGTCTTGCTGTTGGCGTACGCTACCAGAGTCCATCGTAAGGCGGTCCCAGTGGCTGGAGCGGTGGAACACTGCGGCCTCTGAAGCAATCTGGTTCGTGCGTCACCTCCCGACCGGTTCTCACCTTGCTGCGTTCCCCCACTTCCAGCCACCACTCTCATCGGTGTAGGCCTGTTCCATCGGAAAAATTGATCTGCGGGTCCAGCGCTCCACGCTCGTCCGAATTCACTCCACCCGCCCGGAGTGACACTTAACTTCCATTCTCTTATCTCCTAGCGAGTGAGGCCGGTGTACGGAGCATCGCCGAAAGACGTGGCGGCGAGACTCGACCTCCGAGTGTGCGGATACCTTGAATGTTACTGTCGTCTGGTGCGGGTTCGAAGATGGGACGCGAGGAGCGCATGGGATTGTCCCGGTCGCCGGTCCTTGCTTCCCGTGAACAGCGTGACCACCAGGACCACCGAAAGGACAAAGCAGAGAATCGCCATCCAAACCATTCTGACCTCCCAGTGATGGGGTTGTGACCATCACGCGCAAGTCCGGTGCCTTGCCTTCGATCCTCCTAAACTCGCAAGTTCACCGCCGAGGAGACCGTGGCAAGCGGAATGCTTCCCGCCATGCGGTGTGCGAAGAACATCGCAATGGTGGCTAACGACGCGTAGCGGGATCGCAGCGGTCTGCTATCCTTACCTCCATTCGTGGCGCTCGCCATGGAGGAGGAGCAGTGATAACCGAGCGAGACGGGGTGGTAATAACGGTGACGGACCGGCTCGTTCTGGGATCGCTGTACAACAAAGAAGTCCAATCGATCGACGAGCTGCTTGACAGCCTCCCTACGCTCACATGGGCGCAGGTGTTCTCGTCGGTCGATCGACTAAGCCGCCGAGGCTTGGTTATTTTGCAAAAGGTCGGTTACGAGTATCTCGTTCGGACCACCAAGGACTCTGTCACGCGACCCGACGTCCGTTCCTTGATCGACGGAGTATGGGATCATCAGCCAGCGGGCCGAGACGAACGACCGGCATACCGCGTTGGGTCTTGTTCAAATTGGATGCGACAGCGGTCGGTGCAGAAGTAATAGGTCCGCCCCTCGTAGTGACTTCGAGCCACTGCGTCGTCGGCATTGATCATCATCCCGCAGACCGGATCGGTCGTATTTTCTCCGGGCATCAGAAGCTTCCTTCCTTTATCTCGGTACATCATGTTGGGCATACTGTATGCCGCAACGCGTGGGCGGGGTATCGCTCACTGGGCAACTGTGCGTGGGACTTCTGCGGGCCTCGCAGTCAGTTCATTGGACCGATGTCTGGATTCACTGAGATGCTCCGTCTGCGTCCACCGACGTCGGCTTTCATGCCATGCTGTCCACTAACAGGCACGCACTGTGCTAGCGTCACGTCATGCTGGCGATCTTCCTCATCGCGTCTCTCGTTGCTGTCCCGAGTTTTGCCGGGACATCGGACAGTCTTTCGGAGACCCGCGCTCGGTTGGAAGCTGCAGTTGACGCTGTCACTCGGTCAAGCGACGCCCTCCGAGCGCGGGAAGCGGCCAGCGATGCCTCTGGTGCTCTACATGAGTATGTAACGGCGGCCAGACAACTCGAGGAGGATGTACGGGTCGCCAGGGAGGCGTATCAGGACGAAATAGAGAAATTGAGCCAGCAGGCCAACGAGGCCGTGACGGACATGCCCCGAAAGGCGGAAGACCTGACCGGGCGGATGAAACGCCTCCTACAGGAAATGCTGTCACTGACGATACGGCCGGCGCTTCTGGCCACTGCAGCCAGGCTCGATGCGGTCCGACTGCTGAACACGGCTGCGCAGTCGCGTCCGCTGTCCGCAGCGGAGCACAAGCTGCGTGCTGAGAGTCTCGACCATATTAAGGGAGCCCTTGATGAGACACTCGCATCGATCAATCACCCCGATAACCGCTTGCTCCTTGCGCCTTACACCGCTGATGCATACCGGCAACTCGGCTATTGGGCATTGTTTCGGCGAGATGTAAAGACAGCACGTGACGCCTTCGCCCAAGCGTATCTCTACAAGGCAAGCGAAGGCGTTCGTCACGCCACTGAAGCACTAGACAAAATTGACACGAGGCGGGTGTCGGAAAGCGAACACGTCCTCAGCCGCATCGCGACCGCCAGCCTGACTGCCGAATCCCCTGGTACGACGATCCTGCTCACTGCAATCGAAGAGACGAGAGACCGACGCTAACAAGGGTGCGCACGGCTCAGGCGTCGGCTCATGCGGTGACAACGGGGAGTTCCTCGAACCGCGCGGTGAAATGACGAAGCACCGGCACCTCATAGGTCATCCGCAGGCCTGGGATCGACTCGCGGCGACCATACAGCTCGGCAATCGACTCAGCCACGTACGTGATCTGCATGTTCGTGTAGACACGTCGTGGGATGGCGAGCCGGACCATTTCAAGTTCCGGATAAATCAACACACCCGAAGCCTGGTCCTTCTTCCCGAACATCACGGTGCCGATCTCGACGCCACGGATGCCATACTCGCGATAGAGCGCGACGGCCAGCGCTTGAGCGGGAAACGCGCTCTGCGGGAGGTGCGGGAAAAATTCCCGTGCGTTGAGGTACACCGCATGCCCGCCGATCGGCTTCAAGATCGGCACCCCGGCCTGATCCAAGAGCTCGCCTAAGTAGCGTACCTGCCCGATGCGGAAGCTTAAGTAGTCCTCGTCCAACACCTCCTGCAGCCCGCGCGCGATCGCTTCCAAATCACGCCCCGCCAAGCCCCCGTACGTCGGGAACCCCTCCACCAGGATCAACATGTTGGTGACATCCTGCACCCATTGTTGATCGTTCAGGCTCAAGAACCCGCCGATATTCACCAACCCATCTTTCTTCGCCGACATCGTGCAGCCGTCCCCATAGCTGAACAGCTCGCGCGCGATCTCCCGGATCGGACGCTCGGCGTAGCCTGGCTCGCGCTCTTTGATGAAAAAGCAATTCTCGGCGAACCGACAGGCATCGAAGATGAGCGGAATGCCGTAGCGGTTGAGGAGCGCACGGGTGCGCCGAATACTGTCCATCGACACCGGTTGGCCGCCGCCGCTGTTGTTGGTGATCGTGATCATCACGAGCGGAATCCGGTCACGTCCGACCTGATTGATCGTCTCCTCCAGCCGAACGAGGTCCATGTCACCCTTGAACGGCAGCTCGCAGTGCGGATCGTACGCCTCCTTTACGACCACATCCCGGGCTTCCGCCCCTTGATGCTCGACGTTCGCGCGCGTCGTATCAAAATGGATGTTGTTGGGAACGACCATGCCGCGCTTCACGACAGTGGAGAACAGCAGATTCTCCGCCATGCGCCCTTGGTGTGTGGGGATCACGAAGCGGTAGCCGAAGATGGACCGGACGACCTCTTCGAAGTGGTAGAAGTTCTTGCTGCCGGCATAGGATTCATCGCCGAGCATCAGGCCGGCCCACTGATTGTCGCTCATCGCCGACGTCCCGCTGTCGGTCAAGAGATCGACGTAGACCGTCTCGGCCGGCACGTGGAACAGGTTGTAGCCCGCCTCGCGCAGCCACTGCTCGCGCTCGTCGCGCGTGGTGCGGCGGATCGGTTCGACGACCTTGATCTTAAACGGCTCGGACGGGAAGCGCATGAGTCGACCTCCGAAAGCGGGTCAAGTGTCGCTGAAACGCGGCGGGTCCTTCGTATTCGAAGACATAGCGCGTCATGTCGAAGAGCGGTGCCGGATCGAGCGCGCGGATCATGTCGGGCTTCCATGAGATCTGTAGCTTGTTGATCATCGTGATCGGTGTCGGCTTGCCGACGACGCCGAGCGGCACGGTGCCGTAGGTTTGCGAGAAGATCAGGATCTGGCGGTCGAACATCGCCGCGTTGAGATCGTGAGCGGCGCCGTACTTCCGAAAGTCCTCCTCGATGCGCTGAAAGGTCGGGGACTGTAACAGATGGTCTCGGAACGCAAAAAATATCTTGATCCCGGCTGCCTGCTGATCTTCCATCACCGTGATCGCATCCGACACCAGGGCGTCATCGGCCATTTGCTGCCGGGTCAAGATGAGTAACCGTCGAATCGTGACCTTGCGGCGCGCCGCGGCTTGATTGGCGAGCAGATAATTGGGATAGAGCGGCTCGCCTTTCTTCCAGATGTTCCATCGCTCCATCATCGAGTCGATCGAGTGCTCCGCCGTCTCGACGAGACGAACCGCTTCAGCATTGGCCGCCGCCCCTTCATAGGTCAGGACCTGCGATTCCAACTGGCGCAGCTCGCGGCCGATCGCCTCGACTTTCTTCGCCAGGTAATGCGGCTGCTTGGGCACGTGCAGCATCACGTCGACGGCGGTAAGCGCGAGCTGCCAATACTCTTTGGCTTGTTTCGGCGCCTTGTCTTTTTGCGCGGTCAAGAGCAGCTCGAGGGGGTGACGGCCGAGCAGGTTGGCGATCGTGATGCAGAGATCGGCCTTCGGAATCTTCAGGCCTCGGCGAATCAGATTCGCGTCGGGCTGCGCGATGCCCAGCTTCTCGGCGAGGGCATAATCGCTGGTGAGGCCGTAGCGCCGCTTCACCTCCTCTACATACCGCGGAATGTCAGACATCCGTCCTCCTGCAGGCCGCGAGGCCGCGGTCTCCGTCGTGCGGCTGGTCTCGCTACACCGCAAGCCGATCCATGCCGTGCTGCTGTCCCGAGCGGTCGAGCCCCATCCAGAACCCTTCCAAATAGTCGAGGACGGCCCGCATGCCGCGGCGGAAATCCCCGCGTTCCGACGGTGTCAGCCGTCCGAGGTCGCCTTCTCCATCGAGCGCGGTGACCGCATTTTTCATCGCCTCTTCATGGGTCGCCTCGAGCTGACGATGGAAGGTGAAATAGGTGATGTCCAAGGACGGATAGCGGGAGGCGCGCAAGCGGATCAGCCCCGGGATCAAATGATCCCACATCGTGATCGCCATATTCTCGAGTCCGAACGACGCGCCAAGCGCGAGCGCGTGATTGCCGCTGCTGTAGAGTTGTTCCATGCCTTCGATGTACGCGCGGGTGGAGGGCAGCATCGGGGTGGCCAGCACATCGTGGATCTGAAAGCCGACCGAACGGAGGAAGTCGCGATACAGGAGCTCGTGCCGCCGTCGCACCTGGCCGTCGCCGAGCTCGGAGTAGAGCACCTTGGTCAGTTCATCCGCGACGCCCTCGTCCTCGGTATTGACGAGTTGCGACACCAAAATCTTCGGAAAGAACCGCGCGAAGTTATAGAATTCGACGGCGAACGTGCCGAACTCCTCGTCGCTGATCTCTCCGCGCTCGAATCGGTCGAGATACCGATTGTTGATCGCGCCGTGCTGCAGGACTTCGTCGCGCATCCGTTCATAGAACGACATAGCGCACCTCCGTTGAAACGAGGGTCAGTCTTCGCGACAGCAATAGAGAAGTGCAATCACGAGAAAAGTTCCGATTGTCGGCGTATTCTGCGTCCAGACGGTTCGAGCTGTCACCGTCAACACTCCTATGATATAAAAAGTCTATTGAATGATGCAACGATTATGTTATAGTGTAGCCATTGCGCAGCAGGCTGTCACAGTGGGATGTCCGGCCGGACCGCCGGGAGTCGCAGGAGGAAGGCCATGGACCAACACGTGGGCATCGACCACATCACGCTCTGTGTCAAGAATCTGGAAGCGGCCGAATACGTCTTTACGAAAGTCTTGGGGTTCGAGGTCATTTGGTCCGCGCGGGATGTGGGCACCGAGAAATCGAGTATGGATACGGTGGTGGTCCAGCGCGGCAACGCCAAGATCGCGTTGATGCAGGGCCGAAACAAGGCCGTCCGGTCTCAGATCTGTGACTTCATCGACAAGTACGGCGAAGGCGTCCAGCATATCGCGATCGAGGTCGATGACATCGAGGCGGTGTGCCGTGAATGGGAGGCGCATGGAGTCCGGTTCAGTGGGGATCTCAAGGAAGGTCGCGACGGGTTCGGCCCGCTGAAGCAGCGCTTCACCTATCCGCTCTTCAAAGGTTGCGGAGTGTTCCTGGAACTCACGCAACGCGAACATGGCGGGGAGCAATCGAAGACGTTCGTGCGCGGCACCGTCGAATCGTTGTATAAGGATATCGAGCGAGACCAACTCTCGGGCGTCGAGCAAACGATCGTGGATTACGAGACGCTGCCGTTGCCGTTTTCCGACAAGGACAGCGACGTGAAGCCGGCGGCCAAGGCTCCTGCCCGTCAGAGTGCCGCCTAGCCGCGCATTGACGTGTGCGGAGGTCGGTCATGTATCTCACCAAGAAGGGTGAGGCGCCGAACCAGGCGCACGTCGGGATTCCCGACGGTGTGTACGAAGAGGAGCACGGTCGCGACGGCTTTAGCGGACCGTCCTCCCATCTGTATCGCTCTCATCCTCCGACTGCCTGGACGCGGATCGACGGTCCCTTACGCCCCCGCGCGTTTACCTGCTCGGAGTTGCCGACCCCCGATCATCTCGCCATCGACGGACCTCCGGTGCCGATCCTGAAAAGCGCCGACGTTTGCGTGTACGTTTCGCGCCGAACGGCGACCATGCCGTATTTCGTCCGGAATGCCGACGGCGACGAAGTGTTCTTCGTGCACGAAGGGCGGGGCGAACTGGAAACGGACTATGGTGTGCTGACGTATGAACCGGGCGACTACATCACGATCCCGAAGGGGACGACCTACCGGCTGCGCGTTGACCGAAAAGGCGCTGGGTCGCTCTTCCTTATTATGGAGACGCCCAAACCCGTGACCCTGCCCGATCGAGGGCCGTTGGGACAGCACGCGCTGTTCGATCGCGGCGTGCTCGTCTCGCCCGAGCTGACCGCGCCCCCCGCCGATGCGACGGCCAAGACCGAATGGGAGGTGCGGATCAAGCGGGCCGGCGAGTACACGCGGGTCTCGTATCCCTTCTATCCGATGGACGTGGTGGGCTGGAAGGGAGATTTGTGGGTTGCGAAGCTGAACGTGCGTGATTTCCGCCCGGTGACGAGCCCGCGGTACCATTTGCCGCCGAGCGTCCACGTGACCTTCAAAGCCGATGGCATGATGATTTCTACGTTCGCGCCGCGACCGCTGGAGCGCGATCCCGCGGCATTGCGCGTTCCCTTCTATCACCGCAATATGGACTACGACGAAGTGCTCTTCTATCACCGCGGTGATTTCTTTAGCCGGGCGGGCATTCAGCCCGGCATGCTGACCCTGCATCCACAGGGCATCCACCACGGCCCCCAGCCGCAGGCCGTCGCCGCGAGCGCCAATAAAACGGAAACCCAAGAAGTCGCCGTGATGATCGAATCCCGCACGCCGTTCAACGTGCTGCCCGAGCTGGAAGCCGCCGAGGTCAAGGACTACGCGACCAGTTGGAGCAAACGATGAAATTGGTGAGCTTTGAATTGAGCACGTCTCTCGGGCCATTTACGCGATGCGGCGCGCTCTTCCACGAAGCCATCGTCGATCTCAATGCTGCCTATGCCCGTGTGCTCGCCGATCGGGGCGAAACGCAGCCGTATCGGTTAGCCGACGCGCTCGTGCCGGCGACGATGTTGGAGTTGCTGGAAGGCGGGCCAACGGCGATGGAGCGGGCGCGTGAGGGGTACGAGTATGTGGTGAAGGCGGGAAATGAGGTGCGAGGGCCGAAGGGTGAGACGATTCTCTACCCGAGGCGTTCGGAACTCAACCGTGGCGTCCGCCTCGTCGCGCCGTTGCCGAATCCTCCGTCGCTCCGGGACTTCATCGCGTTCGAAGATCACATCGCGGCGACGTCCAAGAAGCGGGGCCAGCCGATTCCGCCCGAGTGGTACAAGTTCCCGGTCTACTACAAGGGCAACCACCGAACGATCATCGGGCCCGACGAGCCGCTCATCTGGCCGTTGAACACCACGAAGCTCGACTATGAGTTGGAGTTGGCGTGCGTGATCGGCCGTGGAGGTCGCAATATCGCGCTCAAGGACGCGGCCCGTTACATCGCCGGCTACACGATCATGAACGATTTCAGCGCGCGCGACATTCAATTCCAGGAGATGGCGTGCCGCCTCGGTCCAGCCAAAGGCAAAGATTTCGCGACGGCCATCGGCCCATGCATCGTCACTGCCGACGAATTGCCGGATCTTCAGGATCTGAAGATGATCGCGCGTGTGAACGGTGAGGTCTGGTCGGAGGGCCGATTCGGCACGATTCATTGGTCGTTCCCGCAGATGATCGAACACGTCTCGAAGGACGAGGACGTGTACCCCGGCGATCTGTTCGGCTCCGGGACGGTCGGTGGTGGCTGCGGATTGGAGCTGGACCGGTACCTGAAGCCGGGAGACCTCGTGGAACTCGAGATTCAGCCGATCGGCATTCTTCGGACCCGGATCGTTGCCAAGGAGTAGGGAATGGCGGTGCAGGTCGACCTTCGGCCCGACCTTCAGGTGCTTCGCGAACTCACTTCCCGACATCGACAACTCTACAACAGCCCGGACATCGACGGCCGCATGGAACGGCTCATCCGCGCCGTCCCGTTTTCGCCGCTCTCGTCCTGGGACATCCATCGCATCCTGCGCACGGCGCAATGCGTGTTCTTCGATACGCACGTCCAAGTCGTCTCGGGTCATCACACCGGGACGTATCTGCGGTTTGAATCCATCGCGCGGCTGCCGGAACTGTTGACCGTGATCGCGCGAGGGATGGCCGATTGGCTGTACGAGACGTATAAGGACCAGCCGGTGGCCGGCATCGTCTCGACCATGTCCGACGCGCAGCGGCTGGCCTCCCGGGTCGTCGACCTGCTCCGCGAGCGCATGCCGCTCCGGCTCGTCTTGACGCCCTTCGATTGGCAGACGGGTAAAATCAGCACCGACATCGAATGGGGACAGATCAACCCGGAGGAGCGATTCGTGTCGATGAATGACGTGACGACCCGCGGCATGTGCGTGAGCAAGCTCGGGAAGGTGATTACCGATCGCGGGGGAATTCTAGCCGGCATGATCGTGTTCGCGCGACGGGACAGCGGCCAGTTTCCGCTGATGGATGAGCTGACCGAGCAGTATCCGTTCTATTACAGCGCGGACCTCGACATGCCCCAGTGGGAGCCCAAGGACTGTCCCTTGTGTCAGCAGCAGGTCCCCTTGTTGTCATGGAAGGATATGCCGGAGTTATGACGATCAAGAAGGAGGCACCAATGGAAGGCGCGGACGTCGCCCGCGACATCAAGCGAACCGATCTCCTCCAGATGTACTACTACCTGCGCCTGACGAGGACGCTGGAAGAACGGATCACCGCGCTCTACCGCCAGGGCCGCATCATGGGCGGCGTCTATACCAGTCACGGGATGGAAGCGATTGCGGTCGGCTACGGCTGCGCGCTCGAGCGCGACGACATCGCCGCCCCCTACCATCGGGACATGGGCGTCTTCTTAATCAAGGGCATTACGCCGGGCGAAGTGATCGCGCAGTACCTCGGCAAGCAGACCGGCCCGACGAAGGGCAAGGACGGCAACGTCCACATCGGCGACTTGAAGCGGGGCGTCTTCGGGTTCGTGAGTCACCTCGCCGACAATCTCCCGGTGGCGGCCGGCGCGGCGCTGGCGTTCAAGATCCGCGGCGAACGCCGAATCGTGGCGACCAATACGGGAGACGGCGGGACGAGCCGCGGCGATTTTCATGAAGCGTTGAACTTCGCCGCGGTGCGCCGGCTTCCGGTGGTCTTCTTCTGCTGCAACAACCAGTACGCCTATTCGACGCCGCTCCGCTACCAGATGGCCATCGCCGACGTCGCGGATCGCGCGAAAGCGTACGGGATGCCGAGCCGGATCGTGGATGGCAACGATGTCGCGGCCGTCTACCTCGCCGCCAAAGAGGCGTATGCCCGGGCGCGGGCCGGCGAGGGCCCGACGTTCATCGAATGCAAGACCATGCGGATGCACGGCCATTCGGAGCACGACGGCGCGAAATACGTCCCGCGCGAGCTGCTCGAGGAGTGGAAGCGCAAGGATCCGATTCTCACATGCGAGCAGCTATTGCAGCGGCTGGGCTACGCCGACGAGGCCGTGTTCCACGACGTGGCGGAACGCGCGAAGAAGGAGGTCGAGGCGGGCGTGGAGTTCGCCGAGCGCAGCCCGCTGCCGGAAGGCAAGGAGGTGCTGGAAGGGGTGTTTGCGACCGAGAGCGAGGTGGAATCATGACGACGGCGCAAGCGACCGGTGAGGTCACGTATCTGGAAGCCATCTCGCAGGCGCTCGCTGAGGAGATGGCGCGCGACGAGCGCGTCTTCCTGATGGGCGAAGACATCGGCGTGTACGGCGGCGCCTTCAAGATCACCGAAGGGTTTTTGGAGACATACGGCGAGTGGCGGGTCCTCGATACGCCGTTGTCGGAATCCGGCATCGTCGGGGCGGCGATCGGGGCCGCGATGATGGGCTTGCGGCCGGTCGTCGAGATGCAGTTCGCCGATTTCATTTCCTGTGCGTTCGATCAAATCACCGAAGTCGCCGCGAAGAATCATTATCGCTGGGGGGCGGCCGTGCCGCTCGTGATCCGTGCGCCGTTCGGGGGCGGTGTGCACGGCGGACCGTTTCACTCCGAATGCCCCGAAGGCTGGTTCTTCCATTCGCCGGGCCTCAAGCTCGTGGCGCCGTCCACGCCGTACGACGCGAAGGGCCTGCTCAAGGCCGCGATTCGTGATCCCAATCCGGTCATCTACTTCGAGCACAAGTTTCTCTATCGCCGTGCCAAGGCGGTGCTGCCCGCTGAGGATTTCATCGTGCCGATCGGCAAGGCCGACGTCAAACGCACCGGCGGCGATATTTCCCTCGTGACGTACGGCGCGATGGTGCACGTCGCGTTGGAGGCGGCGGAGGCCCTGGTGAAGGAAGGGATCGATGTGGAAGTCGTCGACTTGCGCTCACTGATCCCGCTCGATAAAGAAACGATCTACGAGTCGATCAAGAAGACGAACAAGGCGATCGTGCTGCACGAGGACAACAAGACCGGCGGCGTGGGGGCCGAGATCGCCGCGCTGCTGGCCGAGGAATGTTTTGATTTCCTCGACGGCCCGATCTTACGTGTGGCGGCGCCGGACACGCCGGTGCCGTTCAGCACGCCGCTCGAAGAATTTTTCCTGCCGAAGCCCTCGGATGTGATGGCGGCGGCGAGGAAGCTCGCGGCGTACTGACCGAACACGGAGGACACGTGGCGACCGATATCGTAATGCCACAACTCGGGGAGAGCATTGCGGAAGGAACGATCGTGAAGTGGCTCGTGTCGAAGGACGGCGCGGTGCAGCGCGATCAGCCGCTGTTGGAGGTCGAGACCGACAAGGTGGCGCTCGAGGTGCCCTCGCCGACGTCCGGGGTGCTGTCCGAGATTTTGGTCAAAGAAGGCGAGACGGTCCCGATCGGCACCGTGCTGGGGCGGATTGAGGAGCAAGAGCGGGCCGAAGGCGTGGTCAACCGAGTCGGCGGCGTGGTCGTTCGGCACCCGGATGGCGAAGAGCATTTCTCGCCGGCCGTGCGGCATCTTGCTCAAGAGCACGGAGTCGATCTCTCAAAAGTTGTCGGCACGGGGGCCGGTAACCGCGTGACGAAAAAAGATGTCCTTGATTTTGTCGCGAGACGGCAGGCCGGAGCCGCGCGTCAGGTCGGCGCGCAGCCCGCGGCACCAGCCACGGCTGCGCAGGCAACTGGGACCGATCAGCTTCTGCCGTTCACGCCGATGCGAAAGACGATTGCCGAACGAATGGTGGCGAGCCGTCACACGTCGGCCCACGTCGCAACCTTTTTCGAAGTGGACTGTTCCGAAATCAGTCGCTTCCGGGAAGGCCGCTCGCTCACGTACATGCCGTTCGTCGTCCACGCCGTCACGCGCGCCATCAAGGACGTACCGATCGTCAATGCGTCGTGGACCGATCATGGCATTCTCATCAAGAAACAGATTCACATGGGCGTGGCGGTCGCCGTCGAGGAAGGCCTGCTGGTGCCCGTCATCCGCGATGCGGATCGCAAGGGCCTCGTTCAGTTGGGTCGTGAGGTGCAGGACGTGGCGGAGCGGGCCCGCACGAAACGGCTGAACCCCGAAGAAGTGCAAGGCGGGACGTTCACGATTACGAACCATGGCGGCTTCGGGAGCTTGTTCAGCACGCCGATCATCAATCAGCCGCAGGTCGCGATCCTCGGCGTCGGCGCGGTGCAGAAGCGCGTCGTGGTGGTCAACGACGCCATTGTGATTCGGCCGATGTGCTATCTTAGCCTGTCGTTCGACCACCGGGTCTTGGACGGAGCGACTGCGGATCAGTTCATGGGCAAGGTGAAAGGATATCTGGAGCACAGCGAGTGGGAGACGTACCTGTGAAACACATGCAGTCCGCCGTCATTGTCAGTGCCGTTCGTACCCCGATGGGGGGGTTCAACGGGATCTTCAGCAGCGTGCCGGCTACGCGATTGGGGAGCCTTGCAATCGCCGATGCGCTCAAACGGATCGATCTCCCTCCCGACCGCGTCGAAGAAGTCTTGATGGGCTGCGTGCTGACTGCAGGACTGGGGCAAGCCCCGGCCCGCCAAGCGTCGATCGGAGCCGGCATCCCGCATTCCGTGGGTGGGGTCACGGTCAACAAGGTGTGCGGCTCGAGCCTGCAGACGATCATCATGGCCGCCCGAGCCGTCGCGCTCAGCGAGGCCCGGATCATCGTCGCCGGTGGAATGGAGAACATGACGCGGGCTCCCTATCTCATCGAGAAGGCGCGCCAGGGCTATCGACTCGGGCATGGAGAGCTGACCGACAGCTTGATCAAGGACGGGCTGTGGGACGTCTACAACAATTTCCACATGGGCGACGGCGGCGAACTGTGCGCGCGAACCTACCGGATCACGCGAACCGAAGCCGATGACTTCGCGCTCGAAAGCTATCGGCGGGCCCGCGAAGCGATCGCAACCGGCGCGTTCAAAAAAGAAATCGTGCCGGTCGAGGTACCTCAGAAAAAGGGCCAAGTCACCGTCGAGGTGGATGAGGAGCCCAATCGGGTCGATCTCAGCCGTATGCGGTCCCTCAGGCCCGTGTTTCAAGAAGGCGGCGTGTTGACGGTGGGAAATTCGCCCGCCTGCAACGACGGCGCCGCCGCGGTGGTCGTCATGGCTGAAGAAGAAGCGAGCCGTCTCGGGCTCACACCGATGGCCCGCATCGTGGGCTACGCCGGCGCGGCGCTCGCGCCCGAGTGGTTCACGATCGCTCCCGTTGAAGCCGTTCGGCGGGTGCTGAAGCAGACCGACCTCTCGGTGAACGACATCGATCTGTTGGAGATCAACGAAGCCTTTTCGGTCGTCGCGCTGGCGATCTACCGCGATCTGGGCCTGGATACTAGCCGGGTGAACGTGCATGGCGGCGCGGTCGCGCTGGGCCATCCGATCGGGGCGACCGGCGCTCGGTTGGTCACGACGCTCCTGCATGCGATGGAGGCGCGCGGAGCGCGCCGGGGTCTCGTGAGTCTCTGTATCGGCGGCGGCGAGGCGTTGGCATTGGTAGTGGAGCGACCGTGACGATCGACGACATCAAGACGACTGCGGTTGTCGGCGCGGGCCAGATGGGGCGAGGCATCGCGCAGGTACTCGCAACCACCGGCTGGCGGGTCCTGTTGATGGACGTGAGCCGAGGCGTGCTGGATGCAAGCCTGACGAAGCTCCGGGGGAGCGTCGCCCGTGCGGCCGAGAAAGGCGCGCTGCAAACCGACCAAGCCGAAGTGGTTCTCTCCCGCATTCAACCCGTGGTTGACCTCCAGCGACTTTGCGAGGCGCAGCTCGTCATCGAAGCCGCACCCGAGGATGCCAAGCTCAAGCAGGATCTTTTTGGCCGGCTCGGCAGCGTGTCTGCACCAGACACAATTCTGGCGAGCAATACCTCCTCGATCTCGATTACGAAGCTGGCCGCCGCGGCCGGCCGTCCGGAACGCGTCGTCGGTGTTCATTTCATGAACCCGGTGCCGGTCATGCGGCTCGTAGAGATCGTCAAGGGCGAGCGGACCTCCGACGACACCGTGGCGGTTGCGACGGCGGTCTCCGCGCGGCTGGGAAAGGTCTCGGTCGTCTGCCGGGATTCGCCCGGCTTCATCGTCAACCGCGTCTTGATGCCGATGATCAACGAAGCGGTCGCGCTCCTCGAGCAGGGCCATGCCACGGCGGAAGCGATTGATCTGGCGATGACGGCCGGTTTGAATCATCCGGTCGGGCCGTTGGCGTTGGCCGATCGCATCGGCCTCGATACCGTGGTGGCGATTTGCGATGTGCTCGCGGACGACTTAGGTGATCCCCGATTTCGCGCGCGGCCGTTGCTGCGAGAGCATGTGGCGGCCAGCCGGCTCGGCCGGAAGACCGGCCGCGGCTTTTATGTCTATGATCAGCAGCCGCTAGCGTCCGCCGTCTCATAGCGGCTGCTCGGCACGGAGGCGCCGGCATGAACGAGCGCAAACCTCGCTTCACGTCCTTGTCCGGCCTCGAGATCGAGCGCGTCTACACGCCCGATCATCTGAAGGACTGGTCCTCAGTCACCGACCTCGGCGCCCCCGGCGAATTTCCGTACACGCGCGGCATCTATCCCACGATGTACCGCGGTCGCCTGTGGACGATGCGGCAGTTTGCCGGCTTCGGGTCCGCGGAGGACACCAACCGCCGATTCAAATTTCTCTTGGAGCACGGACAAACCGGCCTCAGCGTCGCGTTCGACATGCCGACGCTGATGGGGCTGGATTCGGATGATCCGCGCGCGCGTGGCGAGGTCGGCTACTGCGGGGTCGCGGTCTCCTCACTGGCCGACATGGAGCGGCTGTTCGACGGCATCCCGTTGGATCAGGTGACGACGTCCATGACGATCAACGGGCCGGCGGCCGTCCTCTTCGCGATGTATCTCGCGGTTGCCGAGAAACGAGGGATACCACTCAACCAGCTTGACGGCACGATTCAGAACGACATTCTCAAAGAGTACATCGCGCAGAAAGAGTGGCTGTTCCCGCCCGAGCCGCATCTACGCCTGATCGTCGATACGATGGCCTACTGCGCCGAGCATATGCCGAAGTGGCATCCGATCAGCATCAGCGGCTACCACATTCGCGAGGCCGGCTCGACGGCGGTGCAGGAGTTAGCGTTCACGCTGTACGACGGGCTGACGTACGTGGATGCGGCGGTGGAGACCGGGCTCGATGTCGATACGTTTGCGCCGCAGCTTTCATTCTTCTTCAACGTCCACAACGATTTCTTTGAGGAGATCGCCAAATTCCGGGCGGCGCGGCGCCTCTGGGCACGAGAGATGGCGCGGCGGTATCAGCCGAAGAACCCGCGCTCGCTGCAGCTCCGCTGCCATGCGCAAACCGCCGGCTGCTCCCTGACCGCGCAGCAGCCGATGAACAACATCGTACGGACGACGCTCCAGGCGCTCGCCGCGGTCCTGGGTGGCACGCAATCCCTGCACACGAATTCGATGGACGAGACGCTCGCGCTGCCGACGGAAGACGCCGTGAAGGTGGCGCTCCGCACGCAACAAATCATCGCGTCGGAGAGCGAGGTCACGAACACCATCGACCCGCTGGGCGGCTCGTACTTCATCGAAGCGTTGACGAATCGCCTGGAGGAGGCAGCGCAGGAGTATTTCCGTCGGTTGGATGCGATGGGCGGGATGGTCAACGCGATCGAGCAGGGCTATCCGCAGCGCGAGATTCTGGAAGCGTCTCAACGGTACCAGCGTGAGGTCGAGGCGAAGGAGCGGATCGTGGTCGGCGTGAACGACTACGTCGAGCCGCCCCGGCGGATTCCTATCTTGAAGATCGGGCCGGAGGTCGAGCAGGGGCAGGTGGCGAGACTGGCCGACCTTCGAAAGGCGCGGGATCCCTTCCGCATGGCGGGGGCACTCGAGGAATTGCAGGAGGCGGCGACGTGCAGCGAGAACCTGATGCCCTATTTGATCGAGGCCGTCAAAGCGAAGGCGACGCTGGGGGAGATTTGCGCGGCGCTCAAAGAGGTGTTTGGAACGTATCGGGAGCCGATGGTGCTGTGAAACTGAAGAGGCGGCGGGCGAAGGGGGTGCCTCCGTGCTCGCGCAACGCGCGGCCTCGGAAGGCCCTCGTTGGACGCGCGCAGTTTGAGGCACCCCCTTCGCCCGCCGCGACGGGTGAGATGAGCTTCGAGCCCATTTTCCCCTACCACATGGCATTGGGGTGAGAATTGGAATGAAGAGGGAAAGAGGAAGAGGACTGAATGAAGCTCGGCGCGTTTGAAATTTATCCCGTGCCCGACGGCCGGTTTCGGTTGGATGGCGGGGCGATGTTTGGGGTGGTGCCGCGTGTCCTGTGGGCGCGGTGCTGTCCGGCGGATGCGTTGAATCGCATCGAGCTGGCGGTCACCCCGTTGTTCGTGCGGGCGCATGGGAAGAACATTTTGATCGACGCGGGACTGGGCGAGAAGTGGCCTGCGAAGTATCGGGAGATGTTCGCGATCGACCGCACGCCGACCTTGATCGACTCCCTTCACCGGCTGGGGCTCGAGGCGCGCGATATCAACGTCGTGATCAACACGCACCTGCATTTCGATCACGCCGGCGGGAATACTATCGGGAATACTATAAAGGAAGGGGAGACGATCGTGCCGACGTTCCCCAACGCGACATATTTTGTGCAGCGCGGAGAATACGAAGACGCGATCAAGCCGAACGAGCGGACCAAGGCGAGCTATCGCGCGGAGAACATCGAACCGTTGGAGCGACACCGAAAATGGGAACTGCTTGACGGCGACACCGAGTTGTTGCCCGGGATCTCGGTCGTCGTGACCGGCGGCCACACCGCGCACCATCAGGCCGTGAAGATCGAGTCGGAAGGGCAAACGGCGCTCTTTCTCGGCGATCTCATCCCGACCACATCGCACCTGCCGCTCCCGTACATCATGGGGTACGACCTCTTTCCGCTCGACACGCTGGACGCCAAGCGGAGGATTCTCGCGCAAGCGGCCGAGGAGCGCTGGCTCCTGTGTTTTGAGCACGATCCGAAAGTCGTAATGGGCCGGGTGCAGAGAAACGACGAACACCAATTCACGTTGATCGAGAGGTGCTCATGACGGTGGCCGCTCCTCCGCTTCGCGTGCTCGTCGGCAAAGTCGGCTTGGATGGGCATGATCGCGGCATCAAGCTCGTCGCTCGTGCGCTTCGGGATGCCGGCATGGAAGTCATCTATACCGGCCTGCATCAGACGCCGGAGCAGATCGTGGAGACGGCGATCCAAGAGGACGTCGATGCGATCGGGCTCAGCATTCACTCGGGCGCGCATAACTGGCTCTTCCCGCGCGTGATCGAACTTTTGAACGAGCAGGGCGCGGACGATATCGCGGTGTTCGGGGGCGGGATCGTTCCCGATGACGATCTCCCGAAGCTCACCGCGGCCGGAGTCCACGCGTTCTTCCCGCCCGGCACGCCCATGCAGGAGATCGTCGAGTACGTGAAAGGACTGCGGCCATGAGACCGGTCTACATGATCAGCGGTGGAATCACCAAGTTTGCCAAGGCGCACCCCGAGAAGGATTTTCGTCTGATGGTGAAGGAGGCCTACGACTACGCGCTGCGCGACGTGCCGCGGTTCTCGCCGGACATGGTCGACGGCGCGGTCGGCTCCTACTTCTCCGATCACTTCACCAGACAACTCAAGGCCGCGAGCATGGCGCAGGATTACCTCGGGCTCTGCCCCAAGCCGTCGAAGCGGATCGAAGGCGGGGGCGCCACCGGCGGGCTGTGCTTCCAGTCGGCTTGGGAAGCGGTCGCGTCCGGCCGCATGAATTGCTGCGCGGCCTTCGGCTTCGAGACGATGTCGCGCGTCAATACCTGGAAGGGCAACGAGTTCATCGCGCTCGCGTCGGATACGAATTTCGATTTCCCGGTCGGCGGCTTCTACACCGGCTACTACGCGATGATGGTGCAGCGGCACATGCACGAGTTCGGGACGACCGTCGAGCAGATGGCCATGGTCTCGATCAAGAACCACGGGAACGCACTGTTCAATCCGTACGCGCAGAAGGCGAAGCGGCTGACCATCAAGCAGGTCCGGGAATCGCCGATGGTCGCGACGCCGCTCACGATGGAGGACATCTGCACGATGTCGGATGGCGCGGCGGTGTGCCTGCTTGCGTCGGAAGAAATAGCTGCAAAGGTCTGCGATCGGCCGGTCAAGATTACCGGGGTCGGCTCGGGTTCGGACGCGATGCGGATGGCGGATCGACCGCACGGCAAGGTCCTGCTGCTGCCCCACGAGCGCGAAGCGGACTACGCAGACCTCAAGTACCCCGGCGTGCACTCGTTTCGCGGCGGCCGCATGGCGGCCAAACTCGCCTACCAGATGGCCGGCATCCGGAATCCGATCGAGGAGTTGAGCTTCATCGAGTTGCACGACGCCTACACCTCATCGGAAATTCAAACGTACGAGGACCTCGGCTTGTGCAAGTACGGCGAGGGGGGGCCGTTCGTGGAGTCGGGCGTGCCGTTCATGCCGGGCATCGACTACGGCCTGGAACTACCGAAGCGAGGGCGGTTGCCGATCAATCCGTCGGGCGGCCTGTTGGCCTGTGGCCATCCCGTCGGCGCGACCGGGCTGATGCAGGCCGTGTTCGCGTTCTGGCAACTGCAGCAGCGGATCGGCGTCCACCTCGGCAATCAGACCTTGCAGGTCAAGAATCCGAAGCGCGGGCTGATCCACAGTCATGCCGGCACGGGCACGTATATCACGGTCTCGATCTTGGAGGCGACCTGATGGAGCGCAAAGGGACGGTGGTGTTGGGCCTCGATCCGCTGATCATCGAGGACCACTACGAGATCGACTACCGCCACAGCTACGCGGAGGATTCGCCGTTCTTTGCGGCGCTCGCGAAGGGCCGGCTCGTGGGGTCCCGCTGCACCCGGTGCGGCTATGTCTTTGCCACGCCGCGGTCCCACTGCATGGAATGCGGGGCGCCCACCGAGTGGCACGAGCTGCCGTTGCGCGGCCGCATTCACACGTTCACGACCTGTCATTACGGGGGAGAGGCGTTCCTCAAGGAGACGCCCTTTACCTTGATCCTGGTCGAGTTCGATGGCGTGAACACCCTGTTCCTGTCGCGATTGAAGGGCTGCGATGCTGAGAGCGTGCAGATCGGCATGCCGGTGGAAGCGCGGTTTGCGAAGACGCCGTCCTTCAAGGTCACGGATGTCTGGTTCGAGGCGGTGGATGGCGCGGAGTAGCGTGAACCCTCGCGATCTCGCCGATCGGCTACGTCGGGGAGATCGTTGCGCGCTGGCCCGCATGATCACGTTGGTCGAGAACGGTGAGGTGAGCACGGCGGCGCTGGGGCGTGTTGGCGCCGGTCAGCAGGCGGCGATCGTCATCGGCGTCACCGGCTACCCGGGTGTCGGCAAGAGCACGTTGGTGGACCAGCTTGCGGCGGCGTACCGGCAGGAGCGGAAGCGAGTCGCCATCCTGGCCGTCGATCCCAGCAGCGCCGTGAGCGGCGGTGCCCTCCTCGGCGACCGCATCCGGATGCAGCGCCATGCGGGCGACCCCGATGTCTACATCCGCAGCATGGCGAGCCGCGGCGGCCGCGGGGGCTTGGCGCCGACCACGAAGGAAGTCATCGACGTGCTCCGCGTTGCGGACTTCGACGTGATCCTGCTCGAGACGGTCGGCGTCGGGCAGGTCGAAGGCGAGATCGCGGAGGTGGCGGATGTCGTACTCGTCGTGGTCGCGCCAGGGCTCGGCGATGAGGTGCAAGCGATGAAGGCCGGGCTATTCGAACTTGCCGATACGGTGGTCATCAACAAGGCCGATGCGCCGGGCGCTGAGACGGCCGTGCGGACCATCAAGGAGTGGTGGCCCTGTGTGATTCCCACCGTCGCGACCATCGGCGTCGGCATTCCTGAATTGATCGAGACGATCGGTCGCATCTCCAAGGAGAAGGCGGGCAAGCGGATCGCTCGACGGAGCGCCGAATGAGCACGACCTCCTTGATTCGGATGAGCGTGATCGACCGGGTGGCGACGATCACGCTTGACCATCCGCCGGTCAATGCGTTGAGCGTGGGCTTGCTCCGTGAGTTGGATGAGCTCGTCGGCCGGATCGAAAAAGATCGGACGATCCGTGTCGTCGTCCTGACCGGCGCCGGCCGATGCTTTTGCGCGGGGGCCGATATCCGCGAGCTGCTGGCCATCGGGACGCGGGAGGACGGCTTGCGCCGCGCCCAGCACGGCCAGGCCCTCCTTCTGCGCCTCGAAGGCTTGAACAAGCCCGTGATCGCCGTGATCAACGGCGCGTGTGTCGGTGGTGGGCTGGAGCTCGCGATGGCGTGCCATCTTCGGATCGCCGCCGACGGCGCGCAGTTGGGACTTCCCGAGGTGACGCTCGGGTTGATTCCCGGGTTTGCCGGCACTCAGCGGCTGCCTCGTCTCGTCGGAGCCTCGACCGCGACGGAGCTGATTCTCACCGGCCGGCTCATCACGGCCAACGAGGCGCACAATCTCGGGTTGGTCAACCGCGTGGTGCCGGCTGCTGAGTTGATGGCCACCGTCATGGATGTCTCGCGAACCATCGCCGCCAAAGGCCGGCATGCCATCGAGGCCGCGCTCGCCGCGATTCGTGCGGGCCTCGATCGACCGCTGACCGACGGTTCGGCGCGGGAAGCCGAACTCTTCGCCGATCTGTTCGAGACGAATGATGCCCAGGAGGGCCTAAAGGC
Organism: Nitrospira sp. Vd2; assembly: GCF_979581665.1. NCBI lineage: Bacteria > Pseudomonadati > Nitrospirota > Nitrospiria > Nitrospirales > Nitrospiraceae > Nitrospira > Nitrospira sp. Vd2. The sequence continues at coordinate 54,533 of NZ_CEFZSK010000009.1, forward strand.
CTTCATCGAGAAGCGGCCCCCGAGGTTCGAATCGTGAATGCGCAACCGCTGCTCGCCGATCGCCTGGCTCACTACGCTGTGACACTGACGTATCGCGACCTTCCTCCGGCCGTGGTCCATGAGGTCAAGCGGCGGTTGCTCGACAGTCTTGCCTGCGCCTTCGGTGCGTGGATGGCCCGGCCGTGCATGATCGCGCGCCGTGTCGCGCAGTCCGTCAAAATCCGTGAGGGCGCGACGGTCTGGGGCACGGGGCATCGCACGCTCCCCGATCTGGCCACGTTCGCGAACGGCGCGCACGTCCGGTATCTCGACTTCAACGACACGTATCTGTCCCTCGAGCCCGCGCACCCTTCCGACAACCTGGCCGCCGTCATCGCCGCGGCCGAACCCGCGCACGCATCGGGGAAAGAGGTGATCACCGCGATCGCGTTGGCGTATGAAGTCCACTGCCGGCTCTGCGATGCCGCCGCCTTGCGCCCGCGGGGCTGGGACCATGTGACGTATGGCCCGTTCTCGAGCGCGCTCGGAGCCGGGAAGGTCATGCGTCTCTCCGAGAAGCAGATGCGCGAGGCGGTGAACCTCGCCGGCGTGGCGAACGTGGCGCTGCGCCAGACCCGCGTCGGCGATCTCTCGATGTGGAAGGCGTGCGCGTTTTCCAATGCCGCACGCAACGGCGTGTTCGCGGCGCAATTGGCGCGCGAAGGGATGGCGGGGCCGTCGCCGATTTTCGAAGGCGAGAAGGCCTTCATGAAGCTCGTCTCGGGTCCGTTCGATCTGCCGGCGTTCGGCGGCGAACCGCTGTCGGCTCAGGGCAAGGCCGGGTTCATGATACTCGAGACCTACATCAAGCATTTCCCGGTCGAATACCACGCGCAGACGGCGGTCGAGGCCGCTTTCGCGATGCGGGCGGAGCTGCGAAAGAAGGAAGGCGCCAATGTCCTCGCGCAGATTACCGAGATCGAAATCGGCAGCTATGATGTCGCGATCGAGATCATCGGCCGGGATCCCGAGAAGTGGCGGCCGACCACGAGGGAAACCGCGGATCACAGTTTCCCCTACTGCGTCGCCGTGGCGCTGCTCGACGGCAAGGTGACGTTGCACTCGTTTTCGCCGAAGCGACTCCATGATCCGGCCCTGCATGAGCTGATGCAGAAGGTCCGCGTGGTCCGCGAGCCGGCGTTCGCCGAGCAGTACCCGACGAGCATGCCGACGCGCCTCACGGTGCGCCTCGCGTCCGGGAAAGAATACGTGCAGAAGGTCGAGGTGCCGCTGGGCCATCCCAAACATCCGATGCCCGATGCCGATGTCGAGCGGAAGTTTCGCGGTCTCGCGGCTGGCCGTCTCAACGCGAAAACCGCGGCCAAGATCCTCGATGCGGTGTGGCGGTTCGAGATGTTGAAGGACATCGGTGAGTTCACGGCGCTGTTGAAGGTGGCCCGTGATGCGACGTGAGGATGGAAAGGCATCGCCCGGGCGACGTCTCCGGGACGCATTGACGCAACGCACGATCGCCGTGCCGGGGGCGTTCAATGCGCTCACGGCCATGCAGATCGAGCGCGCGGGGTTCGCCGCCGTCTACGTCTCCGGGGCGGCCGTCTGTGCCGCCCGAGGGATTCCCGACATCGGTCTGCTCTCGCTCCCTGAGATGGTCGCCGAGGCCCGCGTGATCGCCAACGCGGTGTCGATCCCGGCGATCGTGGACGCGGACACGGGCTATGGCCCGCCGCTCACGGTGATGCGGGCGATCCAGGAATTCGAGCAGGCGGGGCTGGCCGGGGTGCAGCTCGAGGATCAGGAGCTGCCCAAAAAGTGCGGGCACCTCGACGGCAAGCGGCTCGTCTCGACGAAGGAGATGGTGGAGAAGATCGCGGCGGCGGTCCAAGCGCGACGGAATCCTGCTTTCGTCATCATCGCGCGCACGGACGCCCGGTCCGTGGAAGGCTTTGATGCCGCGGTGGCGCGTGCCGAAGCGTATGCGAAAGCCGGAGCCGACGCCCTGTTCCCCGAGGCCTTGACGTCGGCCGATGACTTCCGCGCGTTCGCCGACGCCATGCGTCGGGCGCACATGGATCTCCCGCTCATCGCCAACATGACCGAGTTCGGCAAGAGCCCATATCTCAGCGTCGAGGAGTTCGCTGCATTGGGGTATCGGGCGGTGCTGTTTCCCGTGACCACGCTGCGTGTCGCGAGCAAGGCGGTCGATGAGGTCCTCGCCGAATTGAAGCGTATCGGGTCGCAGCGCGAGTGGCTCGGGCACATGCAGACGCGGCAGCAGCTCTACGATCTGCTGGGCTATGCGGAGTATGTGGAACGCGATCGGAGGTGTCATGAGCACAGCGACGAGACACGTACCCAGCAGTGACGACTCGGTGCGGCCGGAGTACAGCCCCGGCCTGGAAGGCGTGATCGCCGGGGAGTCCGCGCTCTGTCAGGTCGATGAAGGTGAGTCGGGGCTACGGTATCGCGGCTACGCGATCGGCGATCTGGCCGAGCGTAGCACCTTTGAAGAAGTTGCCTACCTACTACTGTACGGGCATCTCCCGACCAGGAAAGAGCTGGACGACTTCGCCGATCGCCTGCGACAGGCGGCTCCGGTGCCACCGCCGGTCACCGGCGTGCTGGGCGGCCTCCCGAGGTCGGCGCACCCGATGGACGTGGTGCGGACCGGCATCTCGCTGCTCGGCCTCGTCGATCCCGACGATCAGAACGGCACACACGACGCGAATGTGCGGAAGGCCGTCCGGCTGATGGCGCAGATGCCGCTGATCGTCGCCTATGCGTCCGCGGCCACCGCTGCCCGCCGGCAGGCGGCGAACCAGGCCACCGGTGGATTCGCGGAGCGGCTCCTGTGGCTGTTGACCGGGCGCAGGGGCGATGACGTGGCAAGGGCGATGGCGCGGACGCTCGACGTCTCGTTGATCTTGTACGCGGAACACGAATTCAACGCCTCGACGTTTGCCGCGCGGGTGGCGGCTTCCACCTTAACCGACATCCACGGTGCGATCACCGCGGCGGTAGCCGCGCTCAAAGGTCCGCTCCACGGGGGTGCGAACGAGGCGGTCGCCGCCATGCTGACTGAAATCGGCGACGCGCGCCGCGCCGAGTCGTGGGTGCGTGAGGCGCTCAGGCAAAAGCGTCGCATCATGGGGTTCGGCCACCGCGTGCTGAAGCACGGGGATGCCCGCTCCACGATCATTCGCCGTCATGCCGAAACGTTGAGCCGGGCGTGTGGCGAGACCCGGTGGTACGACATCGCGGTGATCGTCGAACGCCTGATGCAGGACGAAAAAGGCTTGTATCCCAATCTCGATTTCTACACGGCGGTCGCGTACCTCCTGATGGGTCTTCCCCGGGAGCTGTACACGCCGATCTTCGTCTGCTCGCGGATCACCGGCTGGTGCGCGCACGTGATCGAGCAGCAGGATCACAATCGGCTGATTCGGCCCCGGGCGCTCTACACCGGGCCGCCGCCGCTCGCCTACGTTCCGATCGAGAAGCGCGTGTGACCATCATGTTGACCGCCGTTCCCGATATGGTCCGACTCGCCCAGCAGATGCCGGGGCCGGCGTTCGACTTTCCCTGGCGGTCGTTCGCCGAGTTCTTCGAGACGCGTGTCGGGGACCCGAGCCTGCAGGATCGGCCGTTTCTGATCTGTCACGATGACGACCGTGTTGTGCATCGGACCTACAGCTACCGCGAGTTCGGCCTCCAGGTGCGGCGCGCGGCCGCCTTTTTACAAGACGGATGCGGGCTCCGACGAGGCGATCGTCTCGCCACCGTCTTGTTCAACCACGATCGCACCGCCATCCTCTACTTTGCAGCCTGGGTCCTCGGCGTCGCGGTGGTCCCGATCAACGTCGAGGAAACTCCGGAACGCAAGCGCTACATTCTCGAGCATTCAGAAGCGACCGTCGTCTGTTGCTGGCGGGATTCGCTCGATGAGATCACCGCTCTCCAACGCGAGCTTCCGCAGTTGCGGCGCTGCGTGGCCGTGACCGATGAGGGCTACGCCGAGGCCGAAAGCGGAAGGCAGGAAGAGAGCCCTTCAGCCCGAGTATCGGGCTCGGCTGCCTCGTCACCCGATCTCATGGACGAGGCACTCATCGTTTATACCTCCGGCACGACGGGACCGCCGAAGGGCGTCGTGCTGACCGCCTACAATCTGCTGATCGATGCGGATGCGATCGGCCGGTGGCACGGGTTCGGGCGGAGCGACCGGCTGATGTGCGTGCTGCCGATTCATCATGTGAACGGCACGGTCGTCACGCTCGTGACTCCGTTCTACGCCAAGGCCGGGGCGGTGCTGAACCGGAAGTTCAAGACGGCCGCGTTTTGGCGGCGGATTCACGAGGAAGGCGTCACGTGCGTGAGCGTCGTGCCGACTCTGCTCGAATATTTGCTCGACGCCAATGAGGACATCACGCGCTATAAGCTGGACCACTTCGGCGGCGTGATCTGCGGGGCCGGACCGCTATTGAAGGAAACGGCGGTCCGGTTCGAAGAGCGGTTCCGGTTTCCCATTCGTCACGGCTACGGGCTCTCGGAGACGACCTGCTACTCCTGCTTCCTGCCCCTCGATCTTCCTGCATCGGCCCATCGCCGGTGGTTGGCGGAGTACGAGTTCCCGTCGATCGGCGTGCCGTTGCCCCACAACGATATGGAGATCTTGGACACGGACGGGCGGCCGGTGGAGGAGATGGCGAGAGGTGAGATTTGCATCCGGGGCCGGACGGTCTGCTCCGGCTATTTCAAACGCCCGGATGCCAACGAGGCGGCTTTCCAAGGCGGCTGGTTCCGGTCGGGCGACGAAGGGTTCTTCGCCACAGACGATCGCGGCCGCCCGTTCTTCTTCATCTCGGGGCGACTCAAGGAGCTCATCATCCGCGGCGGGGTCAACATCTCTCCGCTCGAGATCGACGACGCGCTCAAGACGCACCCGGCCGTGAAGTTTGCGATGGCCGTCCCGTTCGACAACCGTTACTACGGGGAGGAGATCGCAGCGTACATCGTACCGAAGGATGCCGCGCACTGCCCGAGCGACGGCGAATTGCACGCGCATTGCCGCGCGCGTCTTCCGTTTGCCAAACGGCCGAAAGTGATCCTCTTCGGCGAGGAAGTGCCGTACACCTCAACCGGGAAGCCAAAGCGGCTCGAGCTCAAGCGCCGGCTGGCCGACGCGCTTGCCGCCTATCGGGACATCCAATTCCGCGAGTCGAGCTGAAGCATCAATCCAATGAGTACCTTGTTCAGAGGCTTGGAACGGATCGAGGAGGCGCGAGAGCGGCTGACCGGACTGAGCTTCATGAGCGGTCTGTACGAAGGTCGGCCGGAGTTCGAGCTGCTGCTCCCGCCGCCCGAGCCGCCGGAAGAGCGGGCGCGGGGCGAGGCGTTCTGCGCGCAAGTCGAAGCGTTCCTCCTGAATGAGGTCGATCCGGATGAGATCGAGCGAACGGCGAAGATTCCGGAGCGCGTGTTGACGGGCCTCTTCCGGCTCGGCGCATTTGGGATGAAGATTCCGCCTGAATACGGCGGGTTGGGTTTTTCGTACAAGAACTACGGCCGCGTCCTCACGTTGATCGCGAGCTGGAGCAACATCCTCGCGCTCACGGTGGCAGTGCCGCAGTCCATCGGCATCGCGATGCCGATTCTCCTGTTCGGCAACGACGATCAAAAGCGCAAATATCTGCCGCTCGTCGCGCGCGAGGTTATCTCGGCCTTCGCGTTGACCGAGCCCCTGACCGGGTCGGACGCCGCGAACGTCCGCACGACCGCCGTGCTCGATGCCAGCGGGAGCCAGTTTATCGTGAACGGCGAGAAGCTGTGGTGCACGAACAGCCCGATCGCGCGCTACGTCACGCTGATCGCCCGCGTGCCCGCCAAGCGCGGGCAGGAAAGCGGCCGAGTCGTCTGGCGACCGGTCCCGGGCGGGACCGCGGCGGACGATCACGTGCATACGGCGTTCATTCTCGACATGACGGCGCCCGGCGTGCAGATGCGGCAGCGTTGTCAGTTCGAGGGCTGCCGTGGCATCGAGAACGGCCATGTCCTGCTCACCGATGTGCGGATTCCCGCCGAGAATGTGATCGGCGAAATCGGAAAAGGGCTCAAGTACGCGCTCACGATACTTAATATCGGAAGGGGCATCAGCATTCCCGCGATCTGTCTGGGGATCGCCAAGCAGACGTGGCAGCCGACGCTCGATCGCGCCAACACCCGCGTGACGTTTCACAAGCCGCTCGCCGAGCGCCAGACCCAACAGATCCGACTCGGCCGCATGGCGAGTGAGTTGTTCGCGATGGAGGCGCTCGCCATGCTGGTCTGGCATCTCGCCGACCAGCATCAGTACGACCTGCGGATCGAAGCCGCCATCGCCAAGATCTTCTGCTCCGAGCGCGCGATCAGCTTCGTACGCGACGCGCAGATCCTGTTCGGCGGGATGGGGTACGAGACGGCGGAGTCCAAGCGTGTGCGCGGGGAGCCGGCCTTCGGCATCGAGCAGCTCGTGCGCGATGTCGAGATGTACCGGATCGGCGAGGGCGCGACGGATATCCTCCGGCCGTTCGTCGTGCGCGAAGGACTGAACGTCCACCTCGAACGCGCGGCGCGCTACTTTGGCGCGCGGCTCTCGATAGGGGGGCGGCTGCGTGAGATCTGGAGGCTCGCACGTTTCTACGTGCCCTGGTACGCGCGGCAGTTGGTTCCACGTGCCCTGCCCGCTCGCTCCGAGCTGCAACACCCGCGCGGCCGGCCGATGTTCGCCTACGCCGAAGGCGCGAGCCGGCGGCTGGCTCGCGCCATCTTCCACGCGATGGTCCGATATCGAGCCGCCTTCCGCGACGAGCAGCGGCTCCAGAATCTCATCGAGATGGTCGGCGAGGATTTACTCGCCGTTGTCGCGGTCGCGCTCGCTGCGGCATCGCGGGAACGGGTGGACAACGATGCCGAAGCCTGGGAACTGGCCGACGCCTTTTTTGACGAAGCGCGTAGCCGCATTGAGCAGCACTTCAAGGCGCTGCGACGATCTGGTGACCTTCGCCCGGCCGGCATCGGCGTTCGCGCCTCCGCCGGTCGCTATCCGTTTCTCTCGGACGGCGCCATCCGCCGTCAACTCTCCGACTATCTGCCTGCACGCCGGCCCGCCGCTCAGTAGCCGCTGCCTCCCTTCACTTCTCCTCGTGAATTTAATGGCAGGTCTTCCGCTGATACGAATGGGTGTTGATCACCCCATAGTGGTCTGAGCCGACGACCTTCGCGCCGGCGACCGGCTCGCCGAACAAGGCTTGCATGACGCACGCCTTCGACATGAACGCCATGCGGAACAGAAAATCGATCCGGCGAGGCTGTGCGATGATCCGGCGGTACTGCGCGACGATCTCGTTCCGATCGTCCGGCGCGGCGTCCGCGATCAGGGCGTCGAGTTCAGCGGGTAGCTGCGCTTCCTCATGGAGCGCCAGCGGGTTCATCGTCGGATCGTAGGTGTTCAACATCGGCATGTGCTCGGCGATCGCGGCCGTGTCTTCCAAGCCGAACCGTTCGAGTTCCCGGTACTCGGGAGAGCCCGGCTCGAAATTGAAATCCCCGCCGATGATCAGCCCTTCGTACGGGTCGTCCTCTTGATAGCGGTGGAGCACTGTGATCCATCCATGAAGCTCCGTGAGCCGCAGCTCCTGGTCTTCCTTGAGAGCCGCGACCAGATGTTCATAGTGCATCAAGTGTCCGGATTGGTGCGCGTCCATCAACGTGTACAAAAAGGTCATGTCCCGCTCGATGCCTGAATGCAGGTGCGCCGTGCTCACGAGATACTTCATCTGCGTGGCCGGGGAGGTCACTTCCGCGATCAACGCATAGCGGAGTTCACCGAGTTGCCAGCCATAGCTATCGTGACAACTGCCGGCCCCGCTAAGCTTGACCCCCTCACGCTTTTTGAGCTGCAACGGTGCTTTCGCGAGGATGACCAACCCGTTGTTGAGCTCGTGGAGGAGAGCAACACCGGGCAATCGAAATCCGCAGGCATCGACTTGATGGACTTGCGAGTAGCGGAGGCCCAGCGCGTTCAACGCTTCCACATAGCGCTCCGCCATCTCCGGAAGCGGGTTGACTTCCTGAAGCAAGATAATATCGGGCTTGGCCGCCCCGAGACGCCCGATGCGAACCTTGAATCGCGCCGCCTGTTCGTCCTGCGCTTCGCCGGGACGGACCCAGAAGCGCCCGACCTGCACGCCATGCAGGGTGTTGTAGGTGACGACCTTGAAGGTATCGGCAGGGGCGGGAGAGGACGCGGTCGGCTCATCCGGCAAGCGGGAAGTGCCGGCGCAGGCGACGAGGAGACTTAGGAGCAACGCCGTCCCCACCCGCGCCAATGCCGGCCGCCTTACGGAGTCGTGCGACATGGTGCCACCCGTCGTGTCGCCATTATAGTGGCCCCCGCTCACGTGAGCTATCCCGTTCAGTCACGAAGATCGAGGGTGCACTGTCGCTCGATTCGAGTTAAGCGGATTGCTGGTCGTGGCGGGGACATTAAGGTGCCTCAACCCGGGAGAGCGGGAATGCCTTGCTCGTGACGGCCCGACCGTTAGTTCGTTTTCTCCAACCCGAAGCCTGGCGGGCGGTCTGCCGAGGGATGCACGGGGCGCGGAAGCGGCGCCGGTCGCGTGGTCGCGTCGTCGGCCGCCGGCTGCTGCGCTTCCGGGTAGTGCAAGGGAGGGGGTGGCTCCGTCGTGCTGCAGGACACGGTCACGGCCATGATCATCGTCGCGGCATAGACACTCTTCATCAGTCCCTCGCTCTGCTCACTAACTGTTTATGATGCCCTCGCGATCGCTGCCTGTTTGCGGCGACCCGAAAGCGGGCGCTCACTGCGGAGCATCGCGGCCAACACGGAGACGTGAGGCAGGTCCGACCATTCTCGAATCGTCATCCCGCTCGGCCCGGCTTTACGGCGCCACACGGGATAGCGAGAGGGATCGGCATTGGGAATGTTCGGCGGGTCCAGATCGCCGAGTAGGTCTTCGAGCGTCACGGCCAGTAGATAACAGGGAGTTCGGGCGAGAAATCGATAGGCGGCGAGCACCAGTTCCTCGTCGAAGTGCGCCTCCTCAGGACCCCGCTTGCCAATGACGTGTGCTTCCCTGAGTGCCCGAACCAAGGCCACGCGATCCTGCGCGCGGGCCTTGCGATCGGCCTCGGCGATCGCCGGGCCGGGATACAGGCCAAGTGATTCCTTTTGGTCGATATCCCTCCCTCGCCAGAAACCGCGAAGGGTTGGGAGATCGTGCGTGGTGGCGGCCGCCATCGCCTGCACCGGGTAGTCGCGCGGTCGCACGAACGCGCCGTCGGCCGTTTTTTCAAACAGGAGCAGCCGGTACGACAACAGCCCATGGCGAATCAAGGCTTCACGGATCTCGGGCGTGACCGTGCCAAGATCCTCACCGACTACGATCACTTCGAGTCGCCGGCTTTCCAAGGCGAGGATGCCGAGCAAGTCTTCGGCCGGATAGGTCACATAGGCGCCGTCCTTTGCCGGATGCCCGCGCGGCACCCAGAACAGGCGGAACAGATTCATCGCGTGGTCTAATCGCAAGAGCCCGGCGTACTGAAGGTTGCGTCGGTAGGATTCGATAAAGAAGCGATAGGCCGTCTCGGCAAGTCGGCGGGGGTGAGCGGGGCGGAGCCCCCAGTCTTGCCCTTTTGGCGAGAAGCGATCCGGCGGCGCACCGACCGACACCTCGGGGACCAAGACGTCTTGATACGCCCACGCATCGGCGCCGTTGGGGTCGATGCCGACGGCAAAGTCGGTGTAGAGGCCGATCGGCAATCCCAGTCGTCTCGCCGTGCGGGCCGCTTGGGCCAACTGCAGCTGACACTGCCATTGCACATATTGATAGAAGCGGATTTCTCGCTGTCGCCGTGCTGCAAATTCACGGACGGCGGCGGATGACGGATGCCGAAATGCGGGAGGCCACCTCGACCAGGGTATTGGCCGTCCATTCTTTGTAAAGTGACGAGACAGAGCTTCGAAGACCGCGAACCGGGCCAATGGCTCACCTTGTTCACGGACGAAGCGCAGGAACCGGCGCCCGCGAGCGGTCTGCCCTTCGAGATGGTGCCCGCGAAACCGGCGGTAGAGGCGGCGAAGCATCATCCACTTCAGCTTCGCCACTGCTTCATAGTCCACGATCTGCGCGTCGCGCAGGCGCTCCAATCGGCGCTGGAATATGCCCGACGCGACACTGGCTCGAATCTCGCCGTCCTCCCGCAAGTCGGCAATACTTTCAACGTCGAGATAGAGCGGATTGTGGAAGAGCCGGCTGGAGGGCGAGTAGGGGCTGATCGCCTCGGGCAGCAGCGCGTGCAGGGGATTCACCCCGATCATGGCTGCTCCCAGCGAGTGTCCCCACTTCAGGAGATCGACGAGGTCGCGAAAGTCGCCGATCCCCCAATTACGGCGCGACCGGATCCCGTAGAGCTGGACCGTCAGTCCCCACCAACGCTCAACGCGCGAGGCACGGCTTTTCTTGCCGCGCCAGCTAGACGGGAGGTAGCAAGAAGACGGGGTCACAATGATGCAGGACCGACCATGCCAGATGTCAGGATCGGCGTGCAGCGTCAACGTCGCGTCGTAATAGCCCAGAGGGAGTTGGGGCAGCGGAACGGCGACCCGTCTCCCTCCTTCATTCAACGGCCCTCTTGCGCGAGCCACGGATTCCTGCACAGCGGCTTGCTCTCGACCGACCTCGGTGTCTCCCGTCTCGCTGCGGAGAGACCAGGTCGCGATCAGGCGGCCTGCCGGTGCGTTGGGAACGGCGATATCGATGGAGGCGGCGGGCCGATCGACGTGCAACACGAGGCAGGGTGGGAGCGGGAGCTCATGGCCGTGCCGTTCTTGCGGCTGGTGGTGGCGCCGAGTGCTACCGGAGCGGGAAGGCCTCATGATCTCGATCAGCCGCTTGAGAGCATGGGGAGCGACCGATTGAAGGCGCCCCAACTCGTCGATGTAGGAGCTCTCAATGCCGAGCGCTGCCGCCTCCGCTCGAATGCCGTCCTTCTGGTGAGACGACTGGTTTCGGCGATGGCGGCGTCCAGGTTCCCGACCCATGGCGTACCTCCTGCAGCCTCACGGTAGCCGAGGAGACAGGCGTTGCGGTATCAGCGTGGCGTCACGTTGCCCGGCAGGACGCCGGGAGGCACGAAGTTCGACGAGCTATGCGTGAGAGCGCGGAGCGGCTGCGGCGGATAACGCCTCGATGAGCCGTTTCACATCGACGGGCTTTGGGAAAAGCGCTGCGCTCCCGCGATTGAGGGCCGCATCGGCGACCGGTTCCCGCACTTCGAAGTGCTCGCGTAGCCGGTGCGTGAGCAATCGTCGGAAATCCTCATCGTCGTCGATGAGGACCACCGCTCGTTTCTCACTCATGCCTCTGCTCTCGGCCCGTGAGACTCGTGCGGATGCAGCGATCCGTGGGACTGATGACGTGCGCTCAGCGGCTGGCACAGCAAGTAGGCGAGCGTGTCCTGCGGATCGACGGCGGACGCAAGGTGGGGAGGCAGATCCGCGTTCCGAAGCGCACGGACGATCGTGACATCCGGCTGCGTCATGAGGTCGAGCACTTCCGCCGGCGAGGCGTGCGGACCCTCACCGGCAAACAGCGTCACGACCGGCCGGAGCCGATTGCTCGGGTTGGTGCCGACCACCATGCCGATCCGGTGGTCGCTGAGTTCGACCAACGTGCCGGGGGGATAGACGCTGACGCAGCGCACGAGCGCGGTCAGCACTTTATCGGACAGTTGCTGTTGCCGGGTTCGATACAGTTCTGACAAGGCCTGATTGGGCGGAAGCCCCGCGCGACCGTCGGTGGGATTCACCAACGTCCAATATTCGTCGACCACCCGGAGAATTTGCGCAAGCGGCAGAATCTCATGTTCTCTGAGTCGGCGCGGGAATCCGGAGCCGTCCAGGTGCTCGTGGTGTTGAACGATCACCGCGAGCGCCGCCGCATCGACCCGCGCGATGGTCCGTAGCATTTCCTCACCGTGCAAGGGATGCTGCTGAAACATCTCGATCTCTTTTTTTCGAGAGGCCCGGGCTCTGGCACCGGATCCTTGTTGGCAGCCACGTCTCCCCGATATCGTGGAGCAGCGCAGCCAAGCCAAGCGTGTGCAACTCCTCAGGGGAGAGATCGAAGTCTTGCCCAATGAGGAGCGCCAGAACGGTCGTATTCAACCATGGGCCGCCTGTGCCCGGTTCATGGACTTGAGGTGCATGACCTGCGCCAGTCCGACCGCGGCTTCACTCATCCCGAGTTGCTCGAGGAATCGGTCGACGATCGATTCTGCCGCCCGCCCACCGTCTTCGTGTCCGTCGAGGATCTTCCGTAACGCGCCCGCGCCTTGGCGAAGGGTGTCGGCATACTGTTGATTGGCTGCCGTTAACCGTTCCTTTGTCATTTTCGTGGGGGCGGGGTGGGCCTCCACAACGCGCTGCGCCATGAGCGACAGATCGGGGGAGACGGGAGGTGCCTCATCTTCCATCTGCGAAAGGCCCGGATGCACATAGACGGTAGCCGGGCGCAATCCTCGGATCGTCTCGATCTGCTTTTGAGAGACGAGCATGAAGCGGTTGGTGGGAAACGGGTGCTTGTACCAGGCGCATTTCAACCAGACATACATGCCGACTCGCAACGCGTCGAGCTGTATCCGAACGTAGCCTTGCGCTTCGGCTGGATGAAACAGTTTGCCTATCATTCCAATAGGAGCCGTGGTGTGTGGCCGCAGAAGCAACGGACGCTGCGGCACTCGATACCCTATCGGCAGGGTAGAGGGAGCGCTTGAGGGTGAGGGGTCACCAGCCGAGCGAGATGGTTCGGATTTAGGCCGCGCACCGAGGCGGAAGCAGGTGCAGCCGGCGTTGGAGGATCGCCTGCTTCAGCAATTCGGCCATAAAGTCGGGGTCCAATGGTTTATTGAGGAAGGCGTAGGCCCCCAGTCGAATGGCTTCCTTCCTCGCTCGTTCGTCGGCCTGTCCGGAGATCAGCAGAACGGGAATGTCAGGACGAAGCGCCAACAACCGCGTGAGCAGCATCACCCCGTCGTGAGAGGGCATGCAGAGGTCCGTGATGATGGCATCGAATTCCTCGGCTTCGCATGAGGCGAGCGCATCGTCCGCTCGCGTCGCCGTCCTCACAATGGTCCCCGGCACACGATGACGGATCGCGTCAGGGAGCGCATCGAGCAGGGCGGAATCGTCATCGACCAACAGAATATGGGGTGGTGTCGCCCACGGACCCGAATGATCGATGTCAGTGTGTGCCATATTTACCCCTCCTGGGAGAAATGGTAGCAACCCCCGTCGTTCACGCCTATCGGTCGGTCCGGCCCTTGGTTGGGGCATGGGCGCCTACGTGTAAAGGGGCAATGGCACGAAGTCTTGCTGATCACCCGCCGCGACGGTGATGATTTGTGATGCCGTTCATCACCAGCCTCGCATCCCGCGCGTCCTGGCCGCCGCCCGCGGCCGTTGCCCTGAAGAACTCCCGGCGGGTTCGCACGCAAAGGCGTCTCTCCATGCTGGACCTACGGAGACGAGGACGTATCGGTGGGCGCAGCGGCGCGTGCGGACCAGTCTCGGTAACTGCGACGTTTCGCCCGTCTGAGGATGAACCGAATGAGCCAGGGCGCATGCCGCTGTACCCAGACGAAGAGGCGGCCATGCGTGGTGATGATAGCTTCGGGTTTCCGTTTCAGGATCGCCACCACGATGTGTCGTGCGGCGGCGCCGGCGGACATCATCAGCCACGACGGGATCGGCTCCTGCGCCTCCGGGTGGAAGCGGCCTTCATTGTCGACTCGCCGGATTTCCGATTCGACGAACCCGGGGCAGACGCTGGTGACCGAAATGCCGAAGGCCGCCATTTCATAGTAGAGCGAGCCGGCCAATGCTTGAAGCGCGAACTTACTCATGGTGTACGGCGACACGCCGGGGGCGGGAATATAGCCCGAGACGCTGCTCATGATCACGATGTGCCCGCCCGTCTTCTTCAATTCCGGCACCGCGGCATACAACGTCCGTAGCACGCCGAAGACGTTCGTCTCAAACTGCCGTCGATAATCCGTCTCGCAGAGATCCAGGAAATCTCCGGCGACGCCGAAGCCGGCATTCGCGATCACGATGTTCAGCCGTCCAAATCGCTCGATCGTCCTCGCCACCGCTTGCTCGCAGTCTCCCGGGGACGTGACATCGCAGCGAATGGCGAGGGCACTACGCCCGCGCGCTTCGATGTCGGCAGCGAGGGCCTCGAGACGCGGCAGCCGTCGGGCCGTGAGGACGACCGATGCGCCCTCGTCGGCGCATTCCCGCGCCAAGGCGGCACCGATGCCTGATGACGCCCCGGTGATGAGGACAACGTGACCGTTTGGCGATCGCATCGCCCGTTGGTCATAAGCCAATCTGTGGAATGGTTCAAGGCCAGGAAGAAAACGGGCGTGATGACGCCGAGTACTTTGGAATGGCGTATCTACTCGAAAATGACTTCGATCCCTTTCTCAGCAGCCAGTCGTTCGAGCAGACGCTGAGATGCGCGGTCGAGACGAGGTGGGCCGACGCCAGCACTTACATCCTGGTGCATTCCACATACGCATGGTTGCCAGCGCTGCCGGGGGGCGATGTGAAAGTCATGGCCTCGCGTGCAGTGAAAGTGAATCGTCGAATCGCCGCCCGCTATATTCACGGACGGCCGGGTCTTGGCATCCGCGCCGCATTCTTTTCCCTCAACTGGGATCGGGCACTGCATGGCATGTCCCCCAGGGTGTTCAAGGTTTCATTGAACATCGTGTCGCCGGCGACGGTCAACGCGTCGGGATTCGATGGTCCACCGCGTTGCCGTCGGTCCATCGTACCGTGTAGTGGTCCTCTCCGAAAAAATGATCTCCATCGTGATGGATGGATCCCTGGCATTGCACCACGACGCGTTCGTTCCCGCGAATCAATTCGTGGCCAACCGGGCAGCGATCAGGATCATTCGTCCACATACCGTCTCCTTTCAAGAGTGTCCAACGGAGCCAGACTGTAAGCAGTCATCCTACACTGTTGAGAGAAAAATGATAGATCGGTGAAGTATGGAAGGATATCTACTCGCTTTGACTGACTGAGCGAAGAGTTGGGAAGTGCGTCGATTCTAGAACTATCTCAAAATCGCTTGAGTGGTGAGAGAGCAGCCGGACCCGCGGCGGCTGCGCTTGAAAGACAGAGCGCCGTGGATCGCTTGGACGCTCTGCGCCCTGGGCAGATACGGCCGGCTCACATCTCGCCGGCGCGCACAACCGTGCGCTCTTTGTTCATCGCGCCGTGCGCCTTGCGACTTCGGAGCTTCGCTCAAGCAGGCTTCGAGCAAGATCGCGGGCCACTCATCGCTTTGCGTCTGTTAGGGCGCGTACCGGAAGTCCCTTCCCCTCCATACACAACTCAAACTGAAATCGTTCCTGTGGCAACCCCGGGTATTTGACGATTCGACCGTCGGTGACAGCTTGAAATTGGCTGCCGGGCAGCACTTGCCGTACCGCGTTCTGGCAATATGCAACGATGTTGGCAACTGTTTGTCTGTCTGCCTGGACTCCAGCTTCGACAATGGAAGACATAAAGAGAGTTTGAGCTAAGACGATGCTGCAGACCGGAAGACCCGACGTGCCACCCCAACCAATAGTCATCCTACTCATATTCATTCTCCCTATTTATGCTGATGGGACGCGATGCAAACAAAAATATACCGTCGAGGATCAGTTTGAGCAGTGTATCGTAGTAGGTTGAGCGCTAAACGGCTACGGCATTCACGCTAGTGAAGAGTTTCATCATCATTCATGATGAAACGCGGCGACGGCGTGGAGCGGGACGGGACGGCGCCGGGCCTGGGATGACCCCCTCGGGCGCCAAGCGTTTGAGGCTGGCGCGCCGGACCGCGCGATCGTCATCGGCGGATGCCAGTCGCTGCAACACGTCGAGCGGGATCTGATCGCGCGCCGTGAGCGTCAGACGAACCAACACCTGCGGGTCGTCGGCCAACTGCGTGAGTGTCGGCACATCGGTATTCGGATGGGCGGCGACTTTGAGCCGGACCGAAATGGCCGAATCGTGTGCAAGGGCGGCAAGGATGGGTGATGGAACTGCCGGGTGCGCCGCGACCGTTCGCCGGACCGTGGAGGATGAGTCGCGCGCCAACGCTACCCAGACTGTCCACGGCACGGCGGCCCGTCGGGCCAGCGTGCGCCGGACCACCGGGTCAGGATCGTACGCCAATAAAAGCAGCACGACCGGATCCGCGTCGGGATCGCATGCGACGAGCCGTCTGAGCGCCGGCTCCGGGGCGTGGGCGAGTTCATACAGGATGGATTGGATCATGCTTACCGGCAACGAGGACCCTTCGTCTCTCTTCACGTAGCCCAGCTGTAATTCTTTTTCGGTGCGGGCCTAGAGAGACTTGAATCGATCGCCTGCGATGCGGCCCTTATGAGGGATCGGCGGCTTTCAGACAGCCGAAGGGGCAAGGGTTTTTCGGAACTTTCAGTTGATGCGTGCCGCGCGGCAAGGAGTCCTTCGTGATCTCGGGGTTCAGCAGTTTCAACTCGAGATAATATGTCCCGTAGTCGTGCGCAATGGCGGCGAGATGACGCTGTGGTTCTTGGACCCGCACCGTCACCACCTCGGTTTCCAACGGCGCGTACAAGTCCTTTTTGGTCAGGCCGAGATACTTCTCCGGCTGCGAATAGATTTCTTTGACGGCGATGATGCGCGGGACGTAGCGCATGGTCTCCCGAACCGCGGACAGCCGCCAGTAGTCGGTCACCTGTTGTTCCTTCAACAATTTCCTGATCCGATCCTCTCCGGCATTGTAGGCGGCCAGCGCCAAATACCAATCGCCCATGTCTTCCTTCAGGTACCGCAGATATTTGATCGCGGCCTCGGTCGACATTTCGAGGTTGCGCCGATCGTCGCGCCATTTCGTCGTGTATAGCTTGTAGTGCTTGCCGGTTGAATTGATGAACTGCCAGGGACCGGACGCCTTCGCACGCGAATAGGCCGCGGCGATGCACTTGCTCTCGACGAGCAAGACATACTTGAGGTCGTCGGGCAGACCGGCCTGGGCCAGTTGCTGCTCAACCGGCGGAAAGCATCGACCGGTGCGCTTGGCCAGAATAATCGCTTCTCCCTCGTCGGCCAGGAACTGATAGAACTCGTACTCGATCCGTTCGCGGACCTGCCAATCCTCCAGGGGGACACGATGCCCCGCGAAGGTAAGCGTGTCGGGCAATTTGAATGAACTGAGGAAGTGCCGACTCCCGCCGCGCGGTACTGCCGGCAGAATCACGACCTGACTGGGATCATCGCCGGTTTCCGCGTCATCGACGGCCACCATCCCCTCACTCGATACGCCTTTCCCATTCGGCACCCGTTCCGCGCCACCCCTCAAATTGACGAATCCCCAAAGCATGCTTCCAACCAGGAGCGCGGATGCGGCGACAAGGATGAGGATACCCGACGGTGGATAAACGTAACGATACCACCGTGAAATATCGTAACGCATGAAGCAAGGCTAGCAAGAAAGCCGGTAAGCGGCAAGTCGCCGGGTCCGGCCTCTGAACGTTGAGCTACGGTATTCTCCCAGTTGAGACGACGCGAACCTCGTTGGCACAATATCGGTATGCGAAGACTCCTGCTCATCGTTGCGATTGTGCTCTATGGCGGCATTGCCGAAGGGACCCAGGATCGCCTCGTGGGCCCCGCCCCGCCGACGCTGGAGCAACGGCCGCCGTTCAGTCTGTCGCAGGGCACCGACTCGACGCTGTTACGCGAGCCGCCGGCCATCGCCGGTCAATACCAAATCGGCCGACAAGCGTTGGTGCCCTTCGTCGGCTTGGGCTTTTCGCGTGGTGCGACGACCGACGTGAGCGGAACCATGATGCGCAGCACCGCGCAGCAGGGCAGCCTGCAGGAAGATCGGCTGCTACGCGATGTCGGGCAGACGATGCTGCCCAATGAAGTCCAACTCGGCATCCGCTTGCCGTTCTAGATCTCTTTAACGCTTCACTCTCTGCCGGTCTACGACGAGGGGCGTCTGGAGCAGCCTCGGAGTACGGCGAACGCCGGGGACCGGGCCAGGCGCCGGAACTCCGCTATACTCGTGGTATGGCGAGCCGCGCTTGCGCACTGCCTCCACGCCCGGTGGCTCCCCACAGCCGCCGGTCTCGCGTCTGCAACCCACATGGCGTGACGCTGCTTGAACTCGTCGTTGCCGCCGGGATTGTGGCAATCCTCGCGGGCCTTGCGCTGATCACCTATCCAACCTACGTCCAGCGGGCAAAGACCGTCGAAGCGGAAGTGTCGTTGCGGGAGATCGACCGATTGGAGCGACTGTACTTCCAAGACCATGGACGGTATGCCTCGGATCTCGCCGAACTGGGGTTTCCGTTCGTCCTGAAGCACTATGTCATCGGGATCTCGTTGACTCAGGCGGAGGAGCAGGTGGTCTTCAAGGTCGTCGCGCAACCCAAAGTTTCGGATGACGCTGAAGTAGCCGTCCTGACCCACTATCGCGATGGATCCACTACGCTGGAGAGGGTTCCGTCGGGTGGAGGGAACTCGTCCACCGGAGACACGACTACGCCGGGCAATTCAGAGACGCCGGGATCCGGAAGACAATCGACGGGAGGGAGAAGCCAACCGCCACAGCCGGTCCTTACTCCGGTGGATCCGAGCGTCACACGAGGTGGGAAAGCGTCCGGGTAGTCGTCAGCCGCCTTCCATCTTCGAGAGCCTTGCCGCAGCCGATCCCGACCCGTCTCGTCTTCGTTCAATAACCGGGTTCGACATCAGACGCCTGCGTAGTACCCGTTGCTGTGACGATATTCATTGGTGGAAGGAATCAGGGTAGGAGGCTCGCGCGAAGCCGACGGCCGGGTTGCCGTGAAGTCGGATAGCTTGTCCCACCTTAAGGTCGTATGCTGCCGCGGTGAGCTCGGGATGAACGACCCCGCTGAGACACTCGCAATTTTCATATCGAGGGATGCCTTCATCTCATCGGCGCCGCGCTCGGTGTAACGACCATTGTTCACGTTTCGACCGTGCCACACATGCTGATGGCTGAGGCTGTCCGATGCATGGTTTGGCACTGCAGCAGTAGGGAGAGACGCCGGCGGAGGAACTGGCCGATCCTGGTGATGGCCGTCGCGCTACTGACCGCCTGTTCGACCGTCGACAACCCTTATCTCGGAGAGGCGACTCGCTACACCGACCGGGCCATCGAGCGGGGCCTGCATGCGGATTCCAATGGCCTCGCGGAACACGCGGCGGTCGCGTTGCGCTATGCCCGCCTGGCCGAGCGGGAAAAAAAGGATGAGCGCTTGGAGCGAGCGATACAGGAACTGAAAGACGCGATCAGCCATGCCCGATATGGCCGCTCGGCTGCCGGAACCGAAGCGGCTGAACGCGCCGCCGCCTATCTCTCGGAAATCGAATAGGGACCGTATCGGTGGGACGCATCCCCATGGTCTGCGCCGGCCCCCCGCTCGATGGGTTCATTCCATTGGGGACGAGAGGAACCCACATGCGCGCTCACCCCGTACTGCGCGAGGGAACGCGATCGTTGTCCCCGCCGTGGCGGGTGCCGTGCTCGGTATACCCGCTGCGCCAAGGTCACCGCAATGCCGGAACCCAACAGCGCCCCGGCAATCAGGAGGGGCATGCGTGATGAAGCTTCGCTGCTCATCGCTTACCTCTCATTATCGTGAAACGTTGTAACGGCATCGTACTGGCGGAAGTGCGAACAGGCCACCGGCGTGTGGCTTACGTAGTACGAGTGGCTGCCCCAGCTCACCGAGTCAGCGTCCATGCATTTCGGACAGATGAGCTGCGTGCGCACCGATACGGCCCAGCCTCCGCTGATCGTACGATGACTCAATGAACATCTACCTGGCGCCAGGAGCCTCCATAAATATGAGAACGACCGCACTGACCGCATGCTGGCTGATCGCGTTCGCGACCTCGGTGGAGGCACAGCGGGCAATTTTGCCGCATGGGGATCCAACGGTAAAGAGCGAGGACGATGATCGCCGGCGCGAAGAGATTCGAGATGAGCGTCTGAAGCAACAGGGCCAGGGCTCGGACTATCGGATCGAAGGTGTGCCCCAACCCCCCCATCCCACAAC
>NZ_CEFZSK010000010.1:0-70487 GCF_979581665.1 Nitrospira sp. Vd2
AGCCGGGAAGGGGCGCGTCTCGGCGCGCCTGGGGCGGGCGGGGCAAATAAACATGAAGCCGACCTTTTACATCACGACGCCGATCTATTACGTCAACGATGTGCCGCACATCGGCCACGCATATACGACCATCGCGGCCGACGTGCTGGCACGGTTCGCCCGTCTTCGCGGACAGGACGTGTTCTTCCTGACCGGCCTCGATGAACACGGGCAAAAGGTGCAGCAGGCGGCGCACAAGGCCGGCATCGATCCCCAAGCGTATTGCGACCGGCTCGCCCCCCAATTTCAACAGCTCTGGACGCGGCTCGATATCTCCAACGACGATTTCGTCCGCACCACGCAGCTTCGGCACAAAGCTGTCGTTCAAGCCGCACTGCAAGCCCTTTATGACAAAGGGGAGATCTACCAAGCGAGCTATACCGGCTGGTATTGCACAGCGGATGAGCGGTTTTGGACTGAGAAGGACGTGGTGAACGGCCTGTGTCCCGACTGCAAGCGCCCCGTGGAACGGTTGAGCGAGAAGAATTACTTTTTCCGGATGGGGACGTACCAGGACTGGCTGATCGAGCACATCAAGAGTCACGACGAGTTCATCAAGCCGACGTCACGCCGCAACGAAGTGCTCGGCTTTTTGAAACACCCGCTTGAAGACCTCTCCATCTCGCGGCCGAAATCGCGCCTGTCCTGGGGCATCGAGCTGCCGTTCGATCGCGACTATGTGGCGTACGTGTGGTTCGATGCGCTCGTGAACTATATTTCGATTCCGGGATACACCGTCGATGAGAAGCGGTTCCTGCACTGGTGGCCGGCCGACGTCCATCTCATCGGCAAGGACATTCTCACCACCCACTCCGTGTATTGGTCGACGATGCTACGCGCGCTTGGTCTTGAGCCTCCTCGTACAATTTTCGCGCACGGCTGGTGGACCGTCGAAGGTGAGAAGATGTCAAAGAGCCGTGGGAACGTGGTCGATCCCACCGAGATCATCGGCGAGTTCGGCACCGACGCGTTCCGATACTTCCTGCTACGGGAAGTACCGTTCGGACAGGACGGGGACTTTTCGCGCGATGCGCTGATCGGGCGCATCAACACCGATCTTGCGAACGACTTGGGCAATCTGTTGAGCCGGACGCTCACGCTGATCGACAAGTTTGCCGGGGGAGCGATTCCACAACCGGAGCCCGATTACGGTCTCGGACAGCAGCAGACGTTGCGCCATACCGCCGAGCAGCTGCAGCCGATTGTCCTCGGTCACCTTAAGGACTGCGAGTTCAATAAGGCGCTGGAGGCCATTTGGAACCTCGTCCAGCACGGGAACCAATATATCGATACGACGGCCCCATGGGTCTTGGCGAAGCATCCCGACAGCCGCTCTCGCCTGGCCAGCGTGCTTTACAACTGCGCCGAGAGCCTGCGCTTCCTGAGCTTGTTTCTCTCTCCGTTCATGCCGACGACCGCGCACGAAATCCGTACCCAACTCGGCATCCCGTTCGATTTCAAGCAGCCGTTGGAACAGCAGGCGGCCTGGGGCCAATTGAAAGTCGGCACGAAGATCGCCAAAGGCCGGCAGCTCTTCCCCCGTATCGAAACGAAACCGCAAGGAGCGACCAGGATCATGAGCGAACAGACGACACCGGCCGGTTCTATCGCATCACCGGGCCAGCCCGCATCCGCTGGAGCCCCGGCCGCGCCCCTGGGTCAGATCACAATCGAGGATTTCCAAAAAATCCACTTGCGCACGGCAAAGGTATTGACCGCGGAGCGGGTGCCGAAATCGGAGAAGTTGCTGAAGCTGCAGGTCGATCTCGGCTCCGAGCAGCGGCAGATCGTGGCCGGCATCGGCAAGAAATATGGGCCGGAGGACTTGGTTGGAAAGACAATTATCGTGGTCGCGAACCTCAAGCCCGCCAAGCTCATGGGCATCGAGTCGCAAGGCATGGTGCTCGCGGCCGGCGACAAAGAGGTGGAAGGATTGGCGACCTTCGTGGAGGCGGTCCCGGTCGGTATTAAAGTCAAATAGGTATGATTCGGCGCCTGCGCCTGATTCGACACAGCCTGCTCCTGGTCTCCATAGTATGGCCCGCCGTCGCCTGGGGCACGACTCTCCACGACGTGACCACGCAGCCGGGCGAAGCGATCGACACCGAGATTCTCGTCCGTGTCGTCGCGCACGGTGCGATGGTCGTCGGCGATCCGGTCGGCGGTGCCCGGATTACGATTACCGACGTGAAGACCGGGCGGCTGCTGGCATCCGGTCTTCAGACAGGCGAAGCGGGCGATCAAAATCAGATCATGCGCACGCCGCGCCTCCTGGAAGAGCCCCATTATTCCACCCGGCCCTCCGCATCATTCCACGCCACGCTCCAATTGGACCGGCCGACGCTGGTGGAAATTACCGCGCAAGGACCGCTCGCCTACCCGTCGGCCATGCAACGGGCCTCCCAAACCGTGCTGCTGTTTCCGGGCCGCGATCTCACCAACGACGGGATCGTCCTTCATCTGTACGGATACATCGTGCAAATCGAGTATCCGAAGGGCGGTGAACCGCTGATGGCGAAAGACGACGTCAAGCTCGGCGCCTCGGTGCGTACACTGTCCGGCTCGCTGGTTCGACCACACAGCGACTGGGACTCCCGTAAAATGGACATTCACGGCGAAGTGTTGATCGGCGACCGTGTGGTCGAGCGGCTGCAAATGTTTTATTCGGGCAGCAAGAGCGTCTTCGAAGCGCCATTTTTCGTGCCGCTCCCCTCGGACGCGCCAGACGGGATTACGCTGCGCGTCATCGCAGCCGACACCGCCGGGGGACATTTCGGCATGGGGGAGGCACATTATCCGGTCGTCAGCCAACAACTCAAGCGCAAAACGAACTGAAGCAGTGTAGAATGGGCTGCGGACGAAACGGCACGCCCGCCTTCTCTTGTAAATGGACAAGAAGCAGCGGCAATTCTCCATCTGGTATGTCTTCATCGCCCTGTGGGCGCTGATGCTCATCCAATTGTTCGTCACACCCTATTTCAGCCCAACCGAAATCCCCTACAGTGACTTCAAAGCTGCGCTGGCGGCCGACAAGATCGAGGAGGTGTCGATTTCGACCAACGTGATTCACGGGCAGATGAAAGCGGAGGGCAAGGAAGGCCAGCCGGCCCAACCGCACGTCTTCAATACGGTGCGGGTCGAGGACCCCGACCTCGTTCGTGAACTGGAGGCGCATCACGTCCGCATCACCGGCGTGATCGAGAGCACGTTCTTCCGAGATCTGTTGTCGTGGATTATCCCGATCGCGCTGTTCTTCGGCGTCTGGCTTTTTCTGTTGCGAAGGATGGGACAAGGCCAGGGCGGATTCATGACGGTCGGCCGGAGCAAGGCGAAGATCTACATGGAGAAAGACGTCAAGGTGACCTTTGCCGACGTCGCGGGCGTCGAGGAGGCCAAGGAAGAGCTGAAAGAAGTCATCGAGTTCTTGAAGACGCCCGAGAAATTCCGGCGCCTGGGCGGGAAAATTCCGAAAGGCATTCTGCTCGTCGGTCCGCCGGGGACCGGAAAAACGCTGCTCGCCCGCGCCGTCGCCGGAGAAGCCGGGGTGCCGTTCTTCTCGATCAGCGGATCGGAGTTCGTCGAGATGTTCGTGGGCGTCGGCGCGGCCCGCGTGCGTGATCTGTTCGAGCAGGCCAAGGACAAGGCTCCCTGCATCATCTTCATCGATGAGTTGGACGCGCTGGGCAAGGCGCGCGGCGTGGGCCCGATGGCGCATGAAGAGCGGGAACAGACGTTGAACCAGCTCCTCGTCGAGATGGACGGCTTCGATCCGCGCGTCGGCGTCATTCTCATGGCGGCGACGAACCGGCCGGAAATTCTCGATCCGGCCCTGCTCCGCGCCGGGCGCTTCGATCGCCACGTGCTGGTCGATCGACCGGACAAGGCCGGTCGTCTCGCGATCCTGAAAGTGCACGCGCGCAACGTGCCGCTGGCGAATGAGAAAGACCTCGAAGTCGTGGCGGCCATGACGCCGGGCTTCGTGGGAGCCGATCTGGCGAACTTGATCAACGAAGCGGCGCTCCTGGCCGTCCGACGCGGCAGAGACAGCGTCGGCTTACCGGAACTGCAAGAAGCGGTGGAGCGCGTGATCGCCGGCCTGGAAAAGAAGAACCGGGTGCTCAATCCAATGGAAAAGGAGCGTGTCGCGCACCATGAAGTGGGCCATGCCCTCGTGGCGCTCTCGATTCCCGGCTCCGACGCGGTACACAAGATCTCCATCATCCCGCGCGGGATCGCGGCTCTTGGCTACACCATGCAACTGCCAACCGAAGATCGCTTCTTGATGACGCGGACCGAGCTGCTCAACAAGATCGCCGTGCTGCTCGGCGGACGGGTCGCCGAAGAAACGATCTATCATGAAATTTCGACCGGTGCGCAGGATGATTTATTGAAAGCGACCGATATCGCCAAGAGCATGGTCAAGGCGTACGGCATGAGTGAAAAATTGGGGCAGGTGAGCCTCGAGCGAGACCGACGACCGCTCTTTCTTCAGGCCGCGCAGCCGGAGCCGACCGGCGACTACAGCGAAGCGACATCCCGGGAGATCGATTGCGAGGTCCGGCGCATCATCGACGAGCAATACCTCCGCGTGCAAAAGATCCTCCAAGCCCAGGAGAAGAGCTTGCGTGCTGCTGCGGCCGTCCTCTTGACCAAGGAGACGATCACGGGTGATGAGCTCAAGGCGATCATCGCCGAATCGGCCGCGCCGCAACTGGCCCACACGGGGACGACGAGTTGAGACGCGCGGTCCTGTTCGATTTCGACGGCACCCTGATCGATACGTGGCGCCTGTACTTGGAAGCCTTCCGCCGCGCACTCGAACCCCACTTCGGCCGCCGCCTCACGAATTGGGAAATTCTCGACCTGAAGCCGACCGCCGAGCGCCGGCTCCTCGAGCGGGTCGTCGATGCTGAACGGTTCGCCGATTCCTTCCGCCTGTTTCTGTCCTATTACGAAGCGCTGCACGACAGCCACTGTGACGGCCTGTACCCGGGTGTCGCATCGATGCTCGACGAGCTCCGCGCCAACGGTTGGCTCATCGGGATCGTGACTGGAAAGAGCCGCGCGGCGTGGACGACGACGTGTACCAAGGCATCGCTTGCGCCTTTCGATGTCGTCATTACCGATGACGATGTGTTCCACCCCAAGCCTCATGCCGAAGGATTGATCGCGGCCATGGAGAAGCTCAACGTGTTCGCCTGCGAGACCTGTTACATCGGCGATTCGCTGCTCGATGCACAAGCCGCGCAGGAGGCCGGCATGGCATTTGGCGCGGCGTTTTGGTCGAAACCGGTTGACGAGCACGCGACATTTCGCCTGGGGCTCC
This sequence comes from Nitrospira sp. Vd2, assembly GCF_979581665.1. Classification (NCBI taxonomy): domain Bacteria; kingdom Pseudomonadati; phylum Nitrospirota; class Nitrospiria; order Nitrospirales; family Nitrospiraceae; genus Nitrospira; species Nitrospira sp. Vd2. The sequence goes on from NZ_CEFZSK010000010.1 coordinate 5,366, forward strand.
GTGGAATTCACCACTATGAGTTGCATGCGTCCAAAGAGGTCGTCGAAAGCCTGAGAGCGAGAACAGGCGGAAGCACAGTGTCATGAAACCGAATAGGCAACTTCGTCTTCTTCTCCTTGCCCTTGTCGCTATCGTCTTTGCCGCCGACTGGACACCGGCGGCCGACCAGCACAATGGCCATCGTCGCCGGCCCGAAGACATCAAGGCGTATCTCGAGCATCTCGACAGTCCCGAACGCAACAGCTATCAAAAACCGGTCGAGGTGATCGAGGGGTTGAAGCTCAAGCCCGGCATGACGGTGGCGGATATCGGCGCGGGCTCAGGTTACTTCACGCGGCGCTTCATTGAAGCGGTGACGGAGTCCGGCAAGGTGTACGCGGTCGACGTTGAGCCCGAGATGATCACGTACACGAAAGACAGCGTCGAGCACATGCACGTGCCCTACACGGCGGAGTTCATCCTGGCCCAACCCGACAACCCCAAGCTCCCGACCCAGTCCGTCGATCTCATCTTCTTGTGCAATACGTATCACCATCTTGAGGATCGGCCGACGTACTTCGCGAATCTCAAATCGGCGCTGAAGCCGGGCGGGCGCGTCGCGATCATCGACTTCTACCACGATGCGCGCTCCGGCGACGTTGGTTTTCCCCGCAAGCACCTCGTTCCCCAGCAAACGGTCATCGACGAATTCACCAAAGCCGGGTATCGCTTGCTCCGCGAACACACGTTCTTGCCGCGCCAGTATTTCATGGAGTTCGTGCCGGCGCCGTAGGAACCGCGACCGCCCGGACTAGAAGCTATCTCAAAATCGCTCATCCTGCAGCTGGAACGGGGGCAGCGGCGCAGCGCCATCAGAGGTCCGCGACGCGAAGAATAATGAGCGTCACGTTTGCGGACGCCGGCGAGATGGTGAGCCGGCCGTATCTTAGCGGAGCGTCCGAGCGGTCCACGCCGCTCTGTCTTTCAAGCGAAGCCGCTGCCCCCGTTCCGGCTGCTCTCCCACAGCTCAAGCGATTTTGAGATCGATTCTATCCGCGCTGCGCCCACGCCGTTGCACCTTGCCCCAGTCCATGCGAAACTAACCTGGCATGGGCAACTCTCCCTCTCATTACCGGCAGATTCGCCATCGCCTCTACGTGGCGATCGGGCTGAATGCGGTCGTCATTCTGGCGGAGTTTCTCGCCGGCGTGTGGACGAACAGCACGGGCCTGATGAGCGATGCCGGGCACAATTTGATCGACCAAGGCTCCCTGTTCCTTGCGCTGTACGCCCACATGCTGGCAGCTCGGCCGGCAACCGAAGTGCGAACCTTCGGGTATCACCGCGCCGGCATCGTCACCGCGTTCATCAACGCGGTCATTCTGCTGATCACGGCCGCCATCATCGCCGGGCTGGCCGTCTCCCGGATCATTGCACCAGTTCCCGTAGCTGCCGAATGGGTAATGGGGGTGGCCTTATTTACCTTCGCGGCCAACTTCGGAATCGCCCTGTTGCTCGAGCACGGCGCGCACGACGATTTGAACATCCGGAGTGCGTTCCTCCATATGCTCGCCGATGCGTGGGTCTCCTTGGGCGTCGTGGCGAGCGGCGCGGCCATCTATATCACCGGCTGGATGGTGCTCGATCCGCTCGTCAGTCTCGTGATCGTCGTCGTCATCGTCAGAGGCACATGGCCGTTGTTGCGCGAGTCGCTCGAGGTCCTGCTCGAGTCCACCCCGCCCGGGATCAAGACCGCGCATGTCGTCGAGGCGATCGAGAAGATTCCCGGCGTCAAGAACGTGCACGATCTGCACATTTGGGCGGTCGAGCCGCGCCTCGTGATGTTGACGTGCCACGTGATGGTGGATGGAGACGATTCAAATCTGACCGACGAACTGCTCCGAACGGTGCGGGCGCGCGTGGCGTCAGAATTCGGCATCAAGCATCTGACGATTCAGATGGAGACGCAGTGTGGCCATGGCGAGGCGATCCACTGTGACTTGAGTCAGTTGACCGCGGCGCATCACCTCTAGCCCGCCCTGCCTGACCCGCCGCTCTGAAGCCACGCCACCGCGACAACAGCACTCCGGCTCCGCCGCCGAGCAAGATTCCCAATACCCACCCGCCGAGCACGTCCGTCGCGAAATGGCCGCCGACGTAGATTCGTGAGAAGCCGATAAGAACGACGAGGGGCCATGTCACCCAGCCGGTCATGGGGTACAGCACGTGGGCACAGGCGGCCGCAGCGGCGGTGTTCATCGCGTGATTGGACGGAAAGCTATAGGTGCCGCCACAGCCGGCCAGTTGATGGACCGACTCGAGCATACGGCATGGCCGCGGCCGCGCGACCCAATGCTTGATTTGTGCGCCAAGGAAATCACTGAAGAGGAAGAGCGCGGCGAGGCTGACGGCCCCGATGACCGCCTCACGCCGGTCGGTCCACACCCAATAGGCCAAGACGAGCACGAGCGGCAGCACGAGATTGGACGGATGGCCCAGACCCAGCATGAACGCATCGAGGAGCGGGGATTGGCCCGCCAATTCGTTGATGGCTCGGAAGAGCTCAACGTCCCAACGCACGCGGCCTCGGCCCTGTAAAGACAGCAATTCGACGCATCATCGGCTCACTGCGTTCGGAAGTGGATGCGGACCGTGACTTCGCCATCGACCGGTTGGTCCCCCCGCATCTGCGGATCGAACCGCCACTGTTTGAGCGCGGTCAGCCCGGCCACCGTCAACTCCCGATGCTTCGCCGGCTCGAGTACGACGACGCTGACCTTCGCGTCCTTGCTCACGAGGAAGCGCGCCTTCATCCAGTCATCGACTTCGCGGCCTTCCAGGGCAGGCGGAATCGTCGGCCACGGCGTATGGACCGGGACCGGCCCCCGCTGCTGATCCTGGCTCAGTGGGAGCCCATGGATATGGACTTCCGGGATCTCGATCAGATCCTCATCGTGATCGGATTGGTGCGTGGCACGATCGCCCTCCACGGCATGGCTTACCGCAGGGAACCCCATGAAGATGAACGCCATGATCGAGAGAGCCGCTCTCATCGTGACCGTCGAACCACCCTCAACCCGACGCGCACACGTCGCATTCGATGTCGACCGTCTCGCCTCACTGTCAACTGCGTCAAAAAAACCATTGTCCGCGGAAAAAGATCGACCGCGGCATGCCGGCATGCGCGACGCCCAGGCCGATGCTGCCTTCGCCTTGATTGAGGAAATACTTTTGGTCGAGGAGATTGATCACATCGACCGCCACCAAAAACTTCTGCCGCCCCGCCAACGGGAAGACATGAGCCAGCGAGAGATTATAGACGGTATAGGAGGGACTGTGCGTGGAATTCGTCTTCGCTCCCTCCTCGGCGGTCCGAAGACCGGACCCGTAGAGCATCTGACCCGTCAGCGTCGTCCGCTCCAGCACTTGATACGTCACGACCGCCGAGCTCGTCATGAATTGGGAATGATCGCAATACACGCCGCCGTTGGAGTTGATGTCGTTGATCTCTTTTTGGCTCAGGAGAAACTGCCCCGACTGAAGCCCGTACCCCTTGCATTGACCCCATGCCACATTGCCGCGCGCGGTCAGACGATCGCTCACCTGGACTTTCAGCGCGCCGTCGATCCCACGCTGCCAGCCGCGGTCGAACGCAAAGAAGTTCAAGAGCGGCGTGGTGCCGAATTGACCGGCATCCGATTGGAAGTGGTTCAGCTTGTAATAGGCGGCGAGCTCCAAGGTGATCTTCGACGTGATTGCGTGGTAGCTGCCGATTTCGAAATAATGCGACCGTTCGGCCCGGACCGGATTGTTCGTCGTGTTGTCCGGCTGCGCGGTCGTCCCGATCGTATTGAGCTTCGCAAACGAAATCGCTTCGAGATTCGGCGGCGTGAACAACCGGCCGTAATAGGCGTGAAAGACGTTCGCGTTGTCCGCCTTGTACGTCGCGCCGAGACGCGGGCTCACCTGGCCTTCGGCCACCTGATACTGCGCCTGATCGTACCGGACGCCGACGTTGAACGTCCAACGATTGCTCGGCGTCCATTGATCCTGCACCCAAAACTCCTCCCGCCAGCCGATCAGCCGATTGTCGGCGTCCCGTGTCATCAGTGATCCGGTCGGGTCCCCGGTGAGCGGATCGCGGTCGAAGACGAACAACTGCGTCTTGTTGACGGCCTGGGTCCGATCGATCTGAAAGCCGGTCTTGATGACGTGCTGCGCGTTCGGCACGTAGGTGTAATCGAACCGAATGCCGCCGGAGTACGCCGAACGATCTTGATTCGCCGCCGAAAACGGCTGACTGGGGTCGGGCGTATAGGCCAAGATGTTCAACGGATCGGTGGTGAAGATCGCCTGCGTGTGACGAAAGTAGCCGGCGAAGCTGAAGTAGTTGGTCGCATTGATGTCGTGCCGCCACACCATATGCCCGTATTGATTGTTCTCCTTCTGGAATTCATCGATGGCCTGCGAGGCCACCGGGATGAAACCGGCCGATTGCGCCTGCAGCAGGCCGAGCACCGTCGGGTCGACCGCAAGGCCTGACCTGGTGGGAATTTGATATTTGGCGACGGAGTTGAGAAACAGCCAGGTGAAGTTGTTCCGGTTGTCGTGTTGATAGTCGCCGCGCAGATAGGTTTGGTTGCGCTCGCTTTGGTCATGGAACACCGAGTGCCCGAGGGTCGGCGGCTCGATCCCGCGGTTCGTCGACGTATAGCTGTTGAGGGCATAGTACCGGAATTTCTCGCCGATCGTCCCGCCATATTCGAACGACGGGTTGATGGTTTGATTCGAGCCGCCGAACATTTGGATGCTGCCGAAGGGGGGCCGCGTCCCGCTCTTGCCGGTGATATCGACCACCCCTGCGGTTCGATTTCCATACTGCGCCTCGAGGCCGCCGAGGATGATATCGGCGCGTTCCCATGCCCGCGGTGTCAGCACATCCGTAAACGTCGAGGTGACGGTATCGGGAATCGGCACGCCGTCGATGCGGAATTGAAGGTTGTCGTGATCCTGCCGGATATGGACCTGCTTGAGCGCCCCCAACGCGGCGCTCGGGACCGTCGCCAGCAGCTCATCCAAGTTGATGTTGTTGCCTCGTGGAATGACCTCGATGTCGCGGTGCGTGATCGCATAGGTTTCACTTGAGGCCCGATACTGAATGGGGGGCAGGGGCGCCACGACTTCCAATGCGAGTTCGGTGGTATGGGCGAGCGTGAGTGTGAGTGGTCCAGAGGGCAGCCGCTGCCCTTGAATGACGAGATACTCGCTCCGGAGGTCGCCCTGCAGGGCACTGACCGAGAAGGTTCCTTCGCCCGGAACGGTCGTCAGGAATTCACCCGCCTCATTCGTCACCACGCTTTTGAGCAGTGTGCCTTCTTGATCCCTGATCTGGACCGTGGCCTGGCCGACCCGGCGAAGATCCTCGTATTGCACAATGCCGGTCACAGGATTGGGCAAGGCGGCCCTATTCGGCGTCTCGGAAGTCGCCGCCTGAAGCGGCCAAGCCCAGGCCAGCGCACAAGCCACGAGCACACCGACGACGAGCTGTCGTCGAGACATCTCTCCTCCTGATCCAACAACGATGACACACGCCGTCTTGAAGGAGCGGCGCGAGAACCACGTGGATCAGAAGAGCGGCGGAGCGCGAGAGGGACCGCCCGAGATCGGCCGGGCGGACAGAAGGGGAAGCGGCTCGCGGGCGTTAAGATCCTCGGCGCGCCGCAACAGGACGGCCGAGTGGGCACAGATGGTGAGCGAATGGCCCGTGTGGTGCTGAACCCATTGGCACAGATCGGAATCGGAGTGTTGATGACCATCGTGGTCGGCCGCGGCGAGGGCATGATGGATTTCCAGCGCGCCCGCCAACGGCGCCATGCCGAGCAGCACGAGCGCGGCGGTCACGACCATCAACACCCGGCCGCGGTCGAAAAGGATTCGGCTTCTGAACATGGCGGTGGTCGACATGGCGGCTCGCTTCTAACAAACTTCCCTAAAAGAGGTCAAGCGCGACGGGCGAAACTGGCTGCCCTCAGAACGATGTGGTACGATGCCGCGCCATCGAGGACCGTCATGTTCATCGATACTCATACCCATCTTGATGACGCCCGATACGACGGCGATCGGGACAGCGTTCTGACGAGGGCGTGCGACGCCGGCATCGCGACGATGATCACGATCGGTTGTGATCTCGCCACCAGCCGCGCGGCCGTGTCCCTTGCGGACCGGCATAAGAACGTGTATGCCTCGGTCGGGGTCCATCCCCACGAGGTCAAGCATATCGGCGACGAGTGGTACGGAGAATTGCGACGCCTGGCGACGCATGCCAAGGTCGTGGCCTACGGGGAGATCGGCCTGGATTATCACTACAACCATTCGGCTCCGCAGCTCCAGCGGCAGCGCCTACGCGAGCAGGTCTGCCTGGCGCGCGAACTCCGGAAGCCAATCGTGATCCATACCAGAGAGGCGCAGGCCGACACGGTCGCGATCCTCCGCGACGAGGGAGCGTCCACCGTTGGAGGCGTCTTTCACTGCTTTTCAGGCGATGCCGCGCTGGCCCACGACGCGTTGGATCTCGGCTTTTCTCTCTCGTTTTCGGGCATCATCACGTTTCCAAACGCGACCGCCTTGCGCGAGATTGTCAAGCAAGCGCCGCTCGACCGCATCCTCATCGAGACCGATTGTCCGTATCTCGCGCCCGTCCCCTATCGCGGAAAGCGGAACGAGCCGGCCTACGTCGCCCGCGTGGCACTACAGATTGCCGAGGTCAAAGGCATCACCCTCGAAGAAGTGGGCGCGGCGACGACCCGCAACGCGAAAGCTCTGTTCAAAATCCCCTGAGCTGGCGCTGGCGGCGCCGGAGCGCCTTGGGCAATTTCTTGGGATTGCCTTTCTTATCGGCGGTCGATCGCGGCGGTGACGGCTCCTCGCGGTCCTTCTGCGATCTTCCGGCAACAGACGAGGCTCGCGGCATGTCGCGCAGCCGTGCCTCGAATTCGGCGGCATCGAGGACGAACGCTCCATGGGCGCGTGCCGAGCGCTGGACCTCCCGGTCGGACGACACGACGGAGCAGGCTGCGCCATCCTGCGATGCCAATCGCTGGATGACCTGATCGGCGCGTTCACCGCGCTTGGAGTAAATCACGGACACGCCTGCGCGATGCTCCTGGTGTTCCGAGCTCTGGCCTTCGCGCCACCCATCGAACACGACGGTGATCGGCCAACCCTTGCGCTGATGATAGCCCGCGAGGTCGCGCACGAGTTGTTCTCGCGCCGCCTCAGCTTGGGGGCCCACCTGTCTTCGCCTCCCGAGCACGTTGTAGCCGTCGATGATCAGATGCGTCGCCATGTCTGCTGAGTATACACCCGATGGACGCCGCCCACACACCGACGCATGACCGTCCATTCGCCGACAGCCGGCGACCGATCTTCCGTTTACGCTGAAACCATGACCGACCTGCTGGCCGCACGCTCCCAGATGGCCGTGTCGTTGGGCTTTCACATCATCTTTGCGGCAATTGGAATCGTGATGCCGGTGATGATGCTCCTCGCCGAATGGCGCTGGCTTCGGACCGGCGCGCCTGAATACCTGACGCTCGCCAAACGGTGGGCGAGCGGGAGTGCCATCCTCTTCGCCGTCGGCGCCGTCTCCGGCACGGTCCTTTCGTTCGAGCTTGGGCTCCTCTGGCCACACTTCATGGCGTGGGCCGGGGGCGCCATCGGTGTACTTTTCTCGATGGAAGGGTTTGCCTTTTTCACCGAGGCGATCTTTCTCGGCATCTATCTGTACGGCTGGACACGCATCTCGCCGCGGCTCCATTTGGCCGCCGGCGCGCTCGTGGCCTTGAGCGGGGTCGCGTCCGCCGCCTTCGTGGTGGCGGCAAACGGATGGATGAATACGCCGGCCGGCATCGAAACGGCGAACGGTCAGATCGTGCGTGTCGATCCACTCGCCGCGATGCTGAATCCTTCGGCCGTCGGTGAAGCGATCCACATGCTGCTCGCCGCATTTATCGCCACCGGCTTTCTCGCCGCCGGTATCCACGCCTACGCCTTACTGAAGGAGCCCGGCCATCGCCTGCATCAACGGGCGTGCGCGCTCGCCTTACTCGTCGGCGGTCTGCCGGCCGTGCTGCAACCACTGTCCGGCGACGTCCTCGCCCGGCACGTCGCGACGCACCAACCGGTGAAGTTGGCGGCCTTCGAAGCCCATTTTCACACGCAAGCCGGTGCGCCGTTCGTTCTGGGCGGCATGGTGGATGAGGACGCTGGGCACGTTCGCTGGGCAGTCGAAATTCCCACGCTCCTCAGCCTCCTTGTCGCCCATGATCCCGGTGCGGAGGTCGTTGGCCTTGATCGCTTTCCGCGGGACCAGTGGCCGCCGGTCGGCGTCGTGCATCTCGCCTTTCAAATCATGGTGGCCGCCGGCTTTGCTCTCGCGGTCGTGACTGTATGGGCGGCCTGGCGATGGTGGAGGGCACCGGATCCGCTCGGCTCGCGCCCGTTGCTCTGGTCCATCGTGGGCGTGGCCCCGCTTGGGTTCGTCGCGATCGAAGCCGGGTGGACGGTCACCGAAGTGGGCCGGCAACCGTGGATCATCACCGGTATCATGCGAACCGCCGAAGCAGTGACGCCGATGCCGGGATTGATCATCCCGCTCGTCGTGTTTACCGTGGTCTATATCGCCCTGGGGGTGATCGTCATCTGGCTGATCGGGCGACAGGTCGCGGCCATCCCTCACAAAGATGCACCTCGAACTCAGGAGCATGGCCATGCCGTCGCTTGAGGTCGCGATCGGGGGCATCATCGTCGTGTCGCTCATCTGGTACGTGCTGTTCGGCGTCGCCGATTTCGGGGCCGGGGCGTGGTATCTCCTTGAACGCGGCCCGAGCCGGGCGGAGGCGCGACATCAGATCGAACACGCCATCGGGCCGATCTGGGAAGCCAACCACGTCTGGCTGATTCTCGTGGTCACGCTGCTGTTCACCGCATTTCCTCCGGCCTTCGCGCGCATCATGACCGTGCTGCACATTCCGCTGGTTGTCCTGCTGCTCGCAATCGTCGGGCGCGGCTCGGCCTTCGCGTTTCGCAGTCATGACGTGCGGGCCGATCCAACGCACGGCGTCTGGGACTGGTTGTTCGCGGCGTCCAGCACGCTGGCCCCGCTTCTTCTCGGGATCGTTCTCGGCGCGATCACCGGGGGGCACGTGTATGAGCGGCACGGGACGTTCGTGGATGTGTTCGTCTGGTCGTGGTTGACGCCGTTCTCTCTTCTGGTCGGCTGCTTGGCGCTTGCCGTGGGGCTCTGGCTGTCTGCAGTGTATTTGTGGGTGGAGGCACAGCCTTCCTTGGCCTCTCACTTTCGGCGCCGTGCGCTGACCGCCGCCGTGGTCACGCACGCGATCGCGGCCTTGCTCCTGCTGATGACGGTGGGGCAGCGGCCGCTGTGGGCGACGTTCATCCGCTCTGTTTGGGGCTCGTTGCTGTTGGTCGGAACCGGACTCGCCGGCACCGCCATGTTCCTGTCGATCATCCGCCGGCAGCCACGGAAGACTCGCCTCCTCGCCGCAACGGAGGTTACCTTCATGGTCATCGGCTGGGCCCTCGCCCAATATCCGTATCTCGTCCCGCCTGACCTGACGCTTTACAACAGCGCGGCGCCGGTGAGCACGTTGACATTCCTGCTCGGCGCCCTGATCGCCGGCGCGGTGATCCTGTTCCCCTCGCTCTACGTCTTGTATCGAATCTTTAAGGGGGGACCGATGGCACTCGACAGGACATCCTGAAACAATGGAATCCCCCTCATCGAGCAGGAAGAGAACATCCCTTCCCATCTCGCCGTGCCCCGCTCCCGCACCTTGACAAGCCTGGCGGCATCTGAGAAAACCAGGGGGGATGCGTAGGGACAATCCCGAAATGTGCCGCTTTTCCCGCTTTTTTCAGCTTGCGCTCCTCGGTGGCCTCGCCGTGTTCATCCTGGCCATTCACGCGGATGCCGCGGCATCCGCGCTTCCCGGTCACGGCATCCCTGGATTCGTCAGCGCTCACGGCGTGGCGAAAAAAAAGAAAAAGCCGCATCGCGCTCTCACGACGCCGGTCCTCATTCAAGACATTCGCGTGACGCCCTACACCGACCACACCCGGCTGGTCTTCGACCTGCAGCGGCAAGTCACGTTCACTCAGCAACGGCAGAAGCAGTCCGGCCGGCTCGTCATCGAGCTACAGAACTCGCTGCTGGGCCGAACGGCGAAAGCACGGTTGACCGAAGGAGAGCTGCCGCCGCCCGTGCTCGTCTCCCAAGCGGCTCGCGGACGCTCCCATGCCGTGACGATCTCGCTCGACCTCGACGCATTGAGCGATTACAAGCTGCTGCCGCTCGAGAATCCTCATCGTCTGGTCGTGGATCTCTATGAAAAGTTGCCACAAGAGGAACTGGCGCCCGTTCCTCCGCCGCCCGCCGTCGAACGCGCGCTGACGCCCCCCGTGCGCCGGCAAATGGCACGAGAAGTAAAGACCATCGTGCTCGATGCAGGGCACGGCGGCAAGGATCCCGGCGCCATCGGACGTGGCGGCACGGCCGAGAAGGACATCACGTTACGAGTGGCGCTGTTGCTTCGCGACCTCATCGTCAAGGAGCTCGGCAAACAGGTCTTCCTGACCCGGGACCGCGATGTCTTCGTCGAACTGGAAGACCGGGCGACCTTCGCGAACCGGCACGAGGCCGACCTCTTCGTCTCGATCCATGTGAACTCGCATCCGCAGCGGGCAACGAAGGGTCTGGAGATCTACCACTTCGGCGAAGCGAGCGATCCGCGGGCGCTCGCGGTGGCGGCCCGTGAAAACAATATGCCGCTGGAAACGATGAACTCAACTCTGGGCTATATTCTGGCCGACTTGACCACCACGAAGAAGATGGAGCAGTCCATCGACCTTGCTTGGTTTACAAAACAAGCGTTGGTATCGCGATTGAACAGCCACTACGAAGTGATTGATCACGGCGTGAAGGCCGGCCCGTTTTATGTGTTGCGCTTCACCGCCATGCCAAGCATCCTCGCGGAAATCGCCTTCATCTCGAACCCCACCGAAGAGCGGTTGATGCAGGGGCAAGGCTTCCTCAACCACATCGCCGAAGGCATCCTCGCCGGCATCAAAGCCTTCATCGGCCCGGCGCAGGTCGCGGCTGGTCGCGAGAAAGTGGTAAAGGGGTAAGGGGTAGGGTGTTAAGAAAAGAGTTCTGACCCTATCACTTTACGTCTCTACCACCATATCTCCACTCATCATGCCCACCTTCAAGCTGATCTTGGAATACGACGGCACTCGGTATGCGGGCTGGCAGCGGCAGCCCGATCAGCCGACGATTCAAGCTGCCGTCGAAGCGGCGTTGGCGCACATCGCCCGCACTCCCATTTCGGTAGTTGGAGCGGGACGTACGGATGCGGGCGTTCACGCGCTGGGGCAAGTCGCCAGTTTTCGATGCAACGATCGCTTGACAGCAGGTGAATGGACGAGAGCGTTGAACGCCCTGCTGCCGCCCGATATCGCCGTTCTCGACGCCAGCGAGGTGGAAGAGAACTTCCACGCGCGCTACGCAGCCCGATCGAAACTCTATCGCTATCGGATTTTGAATCGCGCCGAGCGATCGGCGTTCGAGCACACCCGCGCCTGGCATCTCTGGGGGCAGCTCGACCTGACTGCTATGCGGGCCGCGGCGCTGCCTCTCCTCGGCACCCATGACTTCCGTTCTTTTGAGGGACCACGGGCCGAGCGGGAGACCGCTCTGTGTACCTTTCTCCGGCTTGATATTTCTGCAGCGGACTCCATCGTCGTGATCGAGGCTGAAGCCGACCGCTTTCTCAAGCAGATGGTTCGGGCGATCGTCGGCACGTTGGTGGAGGTCGGCCAAGGCAAACGCTCCACGGATGAAATGAGCGCTGTTCTTGAGGCGCATGATCGGCGCGCTGCCGGGCAAACGGCTCCCTCTCACGGCTTGTACTTGGTCCGCGTTCAGTACTGATCTCCGTGGCAGCACTTCCGTATCAAACCGGATACGAACTGTATCTTCTTTTCCGTCGCCCGCGTGGCCCGGTGAACTCCGTCTCCAATGTTCCTGCACACTTCACTGTGTCCGCGGCGTAACCAAGTCGGAACCACCTTTGCACCACGTACGTGTGCCGTGTCCCGGTAGAGGCCGGAGTGTACACATCGTGAGTTCCGACCAAGCAGGCAGACCGACGCCCTCACCGTACGATCCTCAGACGCTGCTCAACAGCCAGCCGGTGATGGTCGCCGTCATCGACCCGGCCACCTATCGCGTCCAGTTTCAAAACCAAACTGGACTGGACCGGCTGGGTAATTTGTCCGGTCAACGGTGCTATGATGGCATCGCCAAATGCTCCGCGCCCTGTAACTTTTGCCGTATGCCGGAAGCGGTGGCGAGCGGGAAGTTGACCTCCAACGAAGTGCGGTTGCCGGACGATCAGTATCTCCTCGTTCAATGGACCACCGCCCCAACCGAGGACGGCCGCCTGCATGTCATCGAGACGATCAACAACATTACCGAACGAAAGCGTAGCGAACATGCCGCGCACCGGGCGCAAAAGATGGAAGCGCTGAGCCGGCTCGCCGGCGGTGTCGTGCAAGACCTCAACAACCTCCTGACCGTCCTGCAGGCCCACACTCAGGTGCTCTTGAACGAGATCTCCGAGGCGGACCCCCGCGCAGCCCGCCTCCATCATATCCGGCTCGCGGGCGAGCGTGCCGCAGGGCTCGCGCATAAGCTGACGGCCTTCACCCATCACCAAGTGGCGCATCCAGATCAATTGAACGTCACCGAGATGCTCCGCGACATGCAGCCGGCGATCCAGCGGATCAGCGAGACGCATCATGTCTCGGTCACCTGGGATTTGGACGCAGCGGTGGGGCCGACGATTGCGGATCGTACGGAACTGGAACGGACGATCGTCGCGCTCGTCAACAACGCCTGTGATGCCATGCCGAGCGGCGGGCGATTGTTCATTGGAACGAAGCAGGTGACGCTCGAGGAAGCGGCGGCTCGCGACTACCGCACGGCGCCGGGCGACTATGCCGAGATTACGATCACTGATACGGGCACGGGCATGACGCCGGACGTGCAAGCGCATCTCTTCGAACCGTTCTTCACCACGAAGCCGGGTGTGGGGGCAGGGTTGGGACTGGCCAGTGCCTATGGGATCGTCCGCCAGTTCGGTGGATACATCGACATCTCGAGCGATGCGTCGTGGGGGACGACCGTCCGACTCGCCTTGCCGAAGGCGGCAGTCCCTGTCGCGGAGAAATGTTCCGGCGTTCGCAATGAGAGGCGCGCCGTCACCACGGGGCGTATTCTCCTGGTCGAGGACGACGCCGATGTGCGGACGGTCATCGGCGATATCCTTCGTCATGCGGAATTTGATGTGACTGAAGCGACCGACGGCGCCGAAGGCCTCCAATGTCTGCACCGCGAGCCATTCGACCTCGTGATCACCGACATGGTCATGCCGCGCATGACGGGCGTGCAACTCATTCAACAGATCCATCATCTGTACCCCCGCGTGAAAGTCCTGCTGATGACAGCCTTCGTCGGCGACGCCCCCATACTCCCCAAGGTCCCCACCATGGCCAAACCGTTCAAGCCCAGCGACTTGCTGCAGACCATTGGTCGACTTCTCGAATAAGCCGCGCTGTGCGCCCCCGTGCCGTCTCGCTCCTTCCCCGACGAGAAGCGTGCGAGTGTGCAAGCTCGAGCAGATTTCTCAAAACGGCGATACGTAGCTGCCCGGCTGGCACCCGGTGCTGGAGGCGATTACGATGAAGCAGGGTCATGAACGATCAAGACCGGTCGCGAAGCGCAGGCATCATCCGCCTGGCCTTCTTATCCCTCATGCTGGCGGTGGGGCTGTCCGCTTGCGGGGTCATCCTTCCCTATGCATACGATGCCGCGAAACTGGACGACCGGCTCTCACGATCCATGTCACAAGCCGAGGTCCGGAAGGCGTTAGGTAAGCCGGATCGGATCGTCTGGTCGGATGATCATGCGACGATTTGGGAATACCGGCTCTACCCGAAGCACGAATGGTATAGCTACCTCATCCATTGTCCGTGGCATCCCTTCTGTTATTTTCCCGCCGAACCGCCTCATCCGCACTACGTCGCCTTTTGGAACGGGCACGTATGCTTGTGGGGAAGCCCCACACTCGTCGGCCATGTCGATGGCCGCGTATGCGGCGACGCGCTGGCAGCGGACGGGGCGACGCCCACAAGGCGGAAGCCGCGCGTCACCATTTCGGTCGTCCCGGTTTTCATGCCGCCCCCGATTCCGATGCCGATCCACCGCCTCGCCGTCATCGGATCCTCCGAGACGCGGCCCCCCCCGGTGTCCTCATGGCTCGATCTGACGCTGAACTTCATGCGATCTCGGCATCCCGATTTGGTCTTAGTCGAGCGTGAGGACGGCAAGCGTCTGTTTGAGGAACTCGAGTGGCAGCACAGCGGCCGCGTCGACGACGCGACGATGGCTCGCGTGGGAGGCTATGCGGGGGCCGATGCGCTGCTCATCTATCGCATGTCGACGACGGACAGCGACGCCGGAAGCACCGCTTCGCTGGACTTGCGCCTGCTCAACGTGGAAACCGGGACGACGCTCTTCCGGCAGCATACGACCGCCACGGCTCGTCCTACGAGCGGGCTAGCCACAGATTTTCCAAGCGGGGCCCGACTGGTGCACCGTGCGGCCGTCGAAGAGGCGTCGGCCTACGGCTTCGCCTCTCTGGCTGCTGCGTTCGGCGATAATCCGCTCGGCATCGTTCCCGACTACGGATGGACCGGTCGAGGCGTGCGCGTATTGGGATTGCTGCAAGGCGGACCGGCAGTGTTGGCCGGCCTGAGGGAAGGCGACCGGATCGTCTCGATGGACGGGGTGCCCGTGCGGAGCTGGACGGAACTCCAAGCCGCCCCGGCCGTCCTCCGTATCGAGCGGGAAAGTGATCGACTGGAACTACACGTCACTACATTCTTGGCGCGATAGAGACTTCGGGGCGAACGACTTCCAGGCCGTGGCTCGGCAGATACCACTCGGTCATGGCATCTGATCCCCGGGAGAGGTGTCCACAAAGGCGCCGGATTTCAGATGGGAGAGTCGCGACGCGACACCGCTTCCGGCATTTGAGCGCCATGATCGGTGGGTAGGTCTGGCGCGCCACTGCCCCTCTGTTGTTCATCAGACGGGTCCTGTCGCGCCAAGAATTAGGGATTGTCGAGTTTTTTGCGGAGATCGATCAGTTCGCGTTCAAGCGCCTCGAACCGATCGATGATCGGGTCCGGAATGTTGGTGTGGTCCATGGTGGCTTCCGGTAGCCGCTCGCCCTCCATCTTGATGACGCGAGCCGGCACGCCGATGACCGTACTGTTGGCCGGCACTGATTTCAACACGACGGAGTTGGCGCCGACCTTCACGTTGTCGCCGACGCGAATGCCGCCGAGAATTTTCGCCCCGGCGCCGACCACCACGTGATTGCCGAGGGTCGGATGACGCTTCCCTCGTTCCTTGCCGGTCCCCCCCAGCGTAACGCCCTGGAACAGGGTGACGTAATCGCCGATTTCAGCCGTCTCGCCAATCACAACCCCCATCCCGTGATCGATGAAGAACCCGCGGCCGATCGTCGCCCCCGGATGGATCTCAATACCGGTAAGGAGACGGGCAAGTTGACTGATGGCGCGCGGAAGGAACGGAACGCCCTTCCCCCGCACCCAATGGGCAAACCGATACGCGAGCAGCGCGTGAAAGCCGGCGTAGGTCAGGATGACCTCGATCCGGCTGGTCGCCGCCGGGTCGCGATCAAAAACGGCTTGGAGATCCTCTCGAATCGCTCTCAACATGGAGGATGTTCTGTGTCGGATAAAGATACTATATCAAGGGTGAGAGCACAAACGGAGCGAGGGCCGGTTGGATCGGGGATCAGGGCAGACGTTCAATTAAACAGATTGCCTGGGCGGCGATCGCCTCCTCGCGGCCGATCGCATCCAATCCTTCCCCGCTCTTCACTTTCACGTTGACCTGTTCCGGCTTGACCTTCAGCACGTCGGCCAGGCGGGCCTGCATGCCGGCCAGATGAGGTCCCAGCCGCGGAGCCTGCGCGATGATCACCGTATCAAGATTGACGAGGCGGTATTGTTTACTGGTCAGCATCCCGGCCACGTCTTCCAAGAGTTTGAGACTGGACATATCCTTGTAGCGCGCGTCCGAACTGGGATAGTGATGCCCAAGGTCTCCCTCCCCCATCGCGCCCAACAAGGCATCGCAGACGGCGTGCACGAGAGCATCGGCATCGGAATGCCCGACCAGCCCTTGGCTGTGCGGCACTTCGACGCCGCCTAGGATCAACTTGCGCCCCGCCGCCATCGGATGAATATCGTAGCCCAGTCCGACCTTCATTCAGCCTCCGTAATTCTCATTCGTAATGCGTTCTTCATGATTTCCGAGTTACTACGATTGGTGTGCTGCCGGTTGACGGTTCATTGCTCACGATGACCGCTTCTTCCTCGTGCGCGGGCGGCCAGGATCGCCTCACCGATCACGAGGTCTTCGGGCCTGGTGATCTTGATGTTCTCGGCGCTGCCCTCCACGATCGCAACCCGGCGTCCAAGACGTTCCACCAACTGCGCGTCATCCGTCCCGTGAAATCCCTCGATCTGTGCTTTGCGATGCGCCTCGTCCAACAGAGCGCGGTGGAACGCTTGCGGCGTTTGGGCGAGCCAGAGTGGTCCGCGGTCGAGGGTGGATTCTATGAAATGATCGTGGCCGACCCGCTTCACCGTATCGCGCATGGGGATGGCCGCGATCGCGGCGCCGTGCGTCGCCGCGGCGTCAATCACCGCGGCGATCAGCGTCTCGGTGATCAGCGGCCGGACGGCGTCGTGGACGAGGACGATCTCGACGTCGGACTCAACCTCTTGGAGTCCATGCCGGACCGAGTCCTGACGCTGCTCACCGCCGGCGACAATCTTTCGGATCTTGTGAAAGCGGTGCTGTTCGACGATATCGGTCAGGCAGGACTGGCGGTCGGCGGCCGGAACGGCGAGCAAGATATCCGTCACCGCCCGGCACTGCTCCAAAGCCCGGAGTGCATGCACAAGAATGGGGAGCCCTCCCAAGGCTAGAAACTGCTTTGGGACGGCTCCCCCCATGCGGAGTCCCCGCCCCGCGGCGGGAACGACGGCGGCCACTCTCCTCTTAGCCACGCGCGATCTGGAACTCCTCCTTTTCGGTTTCCTCGCGGAGGCGGGTAAAGATCATCCGGCCTGCGGTCGTCTGCAACACGCTCGTCACCACCACATCGACATTGCGGCCGATGCAGCGCTTGGCGTTGTCCACGACGATCATCGTGCCGTCATCCAGATACGCCACACCCTGCCCGGCTTCTTTCCCTTCCTTCAAGACGAAGACGCGAATCGTCTCACCAGGTAAGACGACCGGGCGGAGGGCATTGCAGAGTTCGTTGATGTTGAGCACGCGGACGCCCTGAAGCTCGGCCACCTTGTTGAGGTTCAAGTCGTTCGTGATGACTTTCGCCCCGACTTTCTTGGCGAGCACGACGATCTTCGAATCCACGTCTTTGACGTGCGGAAAATCGTCGTCGATGATCCGCACATCGACGTCCACCATCTTTTGCATTTTGTTGAGGATGTCCAAGCCCCGCCGCCCACGGGCGCGCTTTAATGAATCCGACGAGTCGGCGATATGCTGCAGTTCATGGAGAATGAATTGCGGCACGAGAAACGTGCCTTCGAGAAATCCCGTTTCGACCAAATCGGCAACCCGGCCATCGATGATGACGCTCGTATCGAGAATCTTCCGGCTCACCACTTCCACGGCCTGATCCGGACGTTTCGTGGGCCCCGGCATTTTTTCGTGGCCGAATTTTGCGCCGAGGACCAGTCCCAGGTACGGCAGCCCCAACAAAAACACGAGTCCGGTAATATGAAACAACACGGTTTGTACGTCGAAGACGACGCTGCCGACCCATTCCACCAATCCTGTCAACAAGAGTCCGACCGCGAGGCCCCCGGTGCCGCCGGCGATCACGCCGAATGACAACCGCTGGAGCGCATACTCTCCGCCGACAATCAAGCCGCCCGTCGCCGCCCCGATCACGAAGCCCTCGATCAGGTCGCCACCGTTCGGCTCCCCTCCCCGGATGAATAGGGCCATGCCGGCGAGAGCGCTGACAACGACGAACGCGATTCGTCGTATCATACCTCTCCACCCCCTTTCATCGGTTGCTCGTTGTGGAACACCCATGACGCTCACGGTTTCAACGTCACGTAGCTCGTCCGTCCTTGTCGCTTGATCAGCAGCAGGACCGCTTCCTCCTTTCCTGTCTTCGCCGCTGCTTCCTGATACGCTTTCAGATTGGGAATCGGCCGGCGGTTCAACTCGAGAATGACGTCGCCTTCCTTGACCCCCGCCTCTTCCGCCAGGCTGCCCGACCGCACCTGCGTGACCACGACGCCCCGTTCTCGGATCGCAAGCCCAAGCCGGCGTGCGATCTCCGGCGTCATCTCCTGCACCTCCAAATCGGAGAGAACCCCGGTCGGCGCAACGGATTCCTCGCGTTCTTCCCCGCCCGCCTGCGCGATCGACTTCGGTTGCTCGATGATCGTCACATCGACCATTTTCGGCCGTTTGTCGCGGATGACTTTCAGCACGACCTTTTTCCCCACGGCCGTCTTCGCGACTGCGTTCCGGAGTTGGGTCGGACTTTCGATCGGCCGACCGTCATATTCCAGAATGACGTCCCCGCGCTCGACTCCCGCCCGCTTCGCCGGGCTGTCCTCCAATACCTCGCTGACCAGCACGCCTTTCAACTCGTTCACGCCGAATTGCTGGGCCAAATCAGGCGACAGCTCCTGAATCGACACGCCGAGCCAGCCGCGGACCACCTTCCCGCTCCTGACAAGTTGGTCGAGAATCGTGCGCGCCATACTGCTCGGCACCGCGAACCCGATGCCCATGTTGCCGCCGCTATGACTGAAAATCGCCGTGTTGATGCCGATCAACTCGCCGCGCGCATTCACCAGCGCACCACCCGAGTTGCCGGGATTGATGGCCGCATCCGTCTGAATGAAGTCTTCGTATTCGGCGATCCCCATGCTGGCCCGGCCGACCGCGCTGACGATCCCCATCGTGACGGTTTGGTTGAGACCGAAGGGATTGCCCACCGCCAACACGAATTCGCCCACTTCCAGTGTATCCGAATCCCCCCACGGAATCGTCTGCAATCCGGTGGTGTCCACCTTGAGCACCGCAATGTCCGTCTTGGAATCCGTCCCGACGAGCTTCGCTTTGAACTCGCGCTTGTCGGAGAGGAGCACTTTGATCTCGTCGGCTTTGCTCACAACGTGATTGTTCGTGATGATCAATCCGCTCGCATCGACGATCACGCCGGAACCGAGGCTCCGCTCCTTTCGCTCCCTCGGCGCCTCGAAGCGCCGGAAGAATTCCTCGCCAAAGAACCGGCGGAAGAAGGGATCGTCGAAGGGCATCGCATGGCCGCCCTCCCGGCCTTGCCGCATTGTCGAGATATTGACGACCGCCGGCGTCACCGCCTTGGCCACGCGGACGAAGCTGCGTTCAGAATCCGGAATGGCCGACGGTGGAATAGCGACGGGTGTGGGGACGGCCGGAGCGGGTCGAGCCGACTCTGGCACGGCATGGCCGAACGGCAGCCAGCCGAGATCGGAGGCCACCGTCAACCCGATGAGGACGCCGCCCGCGATGAGCAGAAGGCTGATCCAGAGGGACGACAGCCGGCGTCCCGCTCTGGATGGTTCATGTCCGGTCACGAAGACTCCCTGAGGCGTCGGTTGAGGTTGAGGGGACGGCTGAAGTGACGGTCAGAAGCATCAGCCGATCGTTGTCGATCCCCCGCCCGGCCTGAGCCTCCATCTCAGGGAATCTCACCGGCATAAATTCCCATGACGGTGTTCAGGAACTTCAGCGCGTCCGGTTTCGGCCGTTGGAAGGAATTGCGGCCGATAATCGATCCGAAGCCGCCGCCGTCTCGAATCGCCCGGGCTTCCTCGAACACGTTGGCATCCGCGCTCTTGGCACCGCCCGAGAAAATGACAATGCGGCGTCCGTTGAAGGCGCTTTGCACGACGTGGCGAACACGCTCGGAGAGGGTTTTGATGGGAATTTGCTCGGCTTCGTAGACCTTCTTCGCAGCCGCCTGCTCCAGATGGTCGGTCGGCAGCTTGACCTTGATGATGTGGGCGCTGAGTTGCGCGGCGATTTGCGCCGCGTACGCGACTACGTCGATGGCCGTTTCCCCCTCCTTACTGAGCGCTGAGCCGCGGGGGTAAGACCAGACGACGACCGCCAGCCCATGCGATTTTGCCTCTTCGGCAATCTCCCGGAGTTGCTGATACATCTCGGTGCAGTGCGCGGAGCCCGGGTAGATCGTGAAGCCGATCGCGCAGCATCCAAGCCGCAACGCGTCCCGCACGCTGCCGGTGACCGCCGGCAGCGGATCCTTCTCGTCGTGAAGCACGTCATGGTTGTTCAATTTCAGAATCAGCGGAATCGCCCCGGCGTACTGATCGGCGCCTGCTTCCAAAAAGCCGAGCGGTGCCGCGTACGCGTTGCACCCCGCCTCGATGGCCAGTTCGAAGTGATACAAGGGATTGTAGCCGGGTGGGTTGGGCGCGAAGCTTCGGGCGGGCCCATGTTCGAATCCCTGGTCGACCGGCAAGATCACCAGCTTGCCCGTTCCGGCCAACTTGCCGTGTTGAAGCAGGCGGGCGAGATTGGCCTTGATCCCAGGGTTCTCGCTCCCGTACCAGCTCAAAATTTCTCGGACTCGTTGCTTCATAGAGATCCTCCGGATGAAAAGACACCAGGTCGGTTGCGGCCGTTACTTCTATCTTTGTCCTCGAGCCTTCTCCTTGAGACCCTTCTCTCCGCAGAACCGGTGTCGCGGATCAAAGGCCAAACGGAAATAACGGAGTCAACGGACCGAATGAACCGAATCAACGGACCAATGGGACTGAACGCCCACAACGAAATTATCGCTTGCCTTGGATGAATGCTTCGGCGAGCGCCACGTCTTCTCGGCTTCCGATAATCAACGGCACCCGCTGGTGGACCGCCGTGGGCCGGATGACCGCAATCCGTTCCGTTCCCGTGCCCGCCGCGCCGCCCGCTTGCTCGATAATGAACGCGAGGGGTGCTGCCTCGTACATCAACCGGAGCTTGCCCTCGGGTTTACCGCTTTCAGCCGGATAGAGATAAATGCCGCCGTTGCTGAGAAATCGATGCACGTCGGCCACCAGGCAGCCGGAGTAGCGAGAGGAATAGGGGCGGCCGGTGGGCGGATCTTTCTGACGCAGGTAGTCGATGAACCGCTGTACCCCGCGCGGCCACTTCTCGTAATTGCTTTCGTTGGCGCTGTACACCTTTCCACGGGACGGCATTTTGATTCGACTGCGCGAGAGGACGAACTCGCCAAGCGATTGGTCCAACGTAAATTGATACACGCCATTCCCGCTCGTATAGACCAAGAGCGTGCTGGGGCCGTACAGAAAATAGCCGGCCGCCAGTTGTTCGCATCCGGGGCGAAGCAGCTGGCGCTGAAGGTCATAGTCGTCCACTTCCGAGAGACGGTGAATGGAAAAAATAGAACCGACGGTCAGATTGCCGTCGAGATTCGACGACCCATCGAGGGGGTCGAGGAAAATCACATAGTTCCCTTGCGGGCGTCCACCGGCCAGGTCATCCACGCGACACGGCTTTTCCATCTCTTCGGAGACCACCGCCTGCACGATGCCGCCGTAGTACTCAAACGCCTTGACGAAGATGTCATTCGCGCGCTCGTCCAATTTTTGGACCGCTTCGCCTTGCACGTTGATGTCGCCCGTGGTGCCCAAGACATCGATGAGTCCGGCTTGACTCAGGTCGCGGCTGATCATTTTCCCGGCAAGCGCCAACTGGGAAAGAATCGTGGAGAACTCGCCGCTGGCGGCAGGATGGACCGCCTGCTCACGGAGCAGGTGGCGCGTCAGCGTCATGGGCGCATCCGGCATGCCTTCCCCCTTACGTCCGAAGGATTATAGCTATTTCGCGGAAGGACGCGCAATCAGACGTTGGTGTACTGGATTGTCCTAGGGACGATTGGAGCCGCCCGAAAGAGTATTGGATGCATTTGTTCTGACAGCGGTTCTCGGTGGGAGCCTCCGCTATTCGATGAGCCTCGCGACGACCGACCCGATGATGACTTTGGCCTTCATCATGACCGGCACGCGCCGATCGTCATTCGTCAGCCATACGCGGATATTGCCTTCGTTGAGAAAGAGTCCTTGAAAGGGCATGATTACCAACAGTCGAATCGTCTCTCGCTCCCCGCTGGCCGTCCGCAGGCGCTCCGTGCCCTCGACCCGGACTTCGACGCGATAGTTTTTCTTGTCATGATGAATGTTGAGGACGACCGGTGAGCCGGGCTGGATCGACGGCAGACTGCGGACATAGTAGAGGCAGGAGATCAAATCGTGCGTGTTCGGAGGGATCGGAAGCGTCTCTCCGTTTCCGTCCTTGATGGAGGTGACCGTGTGCTGATCGTGATGGAAGGTGACGTCGAAGTCGTTATGCTTTTTCCCTTCGCGCCGTTGGAAGATGAGCCGATACGGGGCCAGCGTGTCGGCGTCAATGGTGGATTCGACCCGATTGTCCACGGGATAGAATTTCGTGACGACCGGACTTGATTTCGCCGTTGTGAGCAACTTGAGCGCCGGGTGTCCGGCAACCGGCGGCGCCTCCCGTACTTCCATAACGGCTGTCCCCGCTCGCATGTTCAAATAGCTCAAGGCATAGGTCAGCCGTTCCCCGGGCACGAAGGCCCGGGCCATGGCGTGTGGGGGAGGATCGGCCTCGGAGACTGTGGCACCGGCAAGAAGGGAGAGGACAACCAGGAGAGCCGATGTCAGAGAGACAATGCCGGCGGCGTTCGCTCGTGTCACTCGGTTCCAGACGGGACGCCAACCGCTCGACGCGCTTCATGCACTTCCGACTCAATGGCCGACCGGATGGCAGCCAATCGGTCCGCCGATGAGGCTTCAAACCGCATGACGAGGGCCGGCTGGGTATTCGACGCTCGGATGAGTCCCCACCCGTCGTCGAAGACGACTCGGAGGCCGTCGATCGTGATGACGTCACGGATCGCGAGGCCGGGGCCGAGTGGGACTTTCGCGGTGGTTTGTTCCACGAGCCTGGCCTGCACTCGCTGCACCAGCTGGAACTTCACGGCATCGGGCGTGTCGACGCGAATTTCCGGCGTCACGGCCGTAGTCGGGAGATCGGCGATGAGGGATGAGAGCGGCTTTCCCGTCTTGGCCAAGATTTGCACCAACCGGCAGGACGCATAAATCGCATCGTCGTAGCCAAAGTACCGATCGGCAAAAAACATGTGGCCGGACATTTCGCCCGCGAGGACCGCCGATTCGGCCTTCATCTTGGCTTTAATCAGCGAGTGCCCCGTCTTCCACATGATCCCTCGACCGCCGCGGCGCGCGATGTCATCGTAGAGACTTTGGGATGCCTTCACTTCCGAGAGAATCGTACTGCCCGGCCGCTCGCTCAAGATATCACGCGCGAAGATCACCATGAGTCGATCACCCCAGAGGATCTCTCCGCGTTCATCAACCGCGCCGATGCGATCGGCATCGCCGTCATAGCCGATGCCGACGTCCGCCCGGCTCGTCCGGACCGCCTCGATCAAATCCTGAAGGTTCTCGACGACGGTCGGATCGGGATGGTGATTCGGGAACGAGCCGTCGACGTCACAATAGAGTCCCGTGACCCGGCAGCCCAGTTGCTCGAGGGCCTGTTTGGCGACGAGCGCCGCCGCGCCATTCCCGCAATCGATGACGACGTGCAGATGGCGAGCGTCCACCGACGCGAAGTGCGTCTTCAAGTACGCCAAGTAGTCGGGCAGGATGGGCCGATTTGTCACCTGTCCGCTGCCCGAGGAGAATGCGCCTCGCTCCATGACTGCTCGCAACTCCTGAATGCCGTCGCCGTGGAGTGCTTCCTTGCCGATGCACAACTTGAAGCCGTTGTACTCGGCCGCGTTGTGGCTACCGGTGATCATGACGCCGCCGTCGAGCGGCCAGTGAAAGAGGGAGAAGTACAGGACCGGCGTCGGCACCATGCCGATGTCCCAGACATCGAGGCCGGCCGCCGTGAGCCCGTGGAGCAAGCGCTCTCGAAGCATCGGGGAGGTCGAGCGGCCATCACGGCCGACGGCGATCGTCTTACCCCCCCGTGCCTTCGCCACGGTCGCATACGCTCGCCCGATGCGCTCGGCGATATCGCCGGTCAATTCCCGCCCGACGATCCCCCGAATGTCATATTCTCGAAAGAGTGCCATGTCGATGCTCAGCGGGTGCTCAACGATTGGTTCGGCCGTAATCGTCCTGGAACCGTACGATGTCGTCTTCGCCCAGATAGGGACCGTTCTGCACTTCGATGATGTGGAGGACCTCGGTGCCCGGGTTCTCGAGCCGATGCGGCGTCTGGACGGGAATCACGGTACTCCGGCCGACGGGAAGCTCGAAGACCTCCTCGCCCCGCGTGACGCGGGCCGTGCCCGCAATGACGACCCAGTGTTCGTTTCGTTGATGATGCATTTGCAACGAGAGCCGTCCTCCCGGGTTCACCGTGACGCGCTTGACCTTGTACCCAGGCCCCTCTTCCAAGACGGTATACGACCCCCACGGACGGAACACGGTACGGTGTTCCAGGTGCTCCGGCGCCCCCTGCTTCTTCAAGATCTCAACGACCTGTTTGACGTCTTGCGCGCGGGACTTCGGACAGATCAACGTGGCATCAGCGGTATCGACGACGATCATATCGGAAAGGCCGATCGTCGCGACGACGCGTTGATCGGCATACAGCACCGAGTTCCGGCTATCGAGGTCGACGACCTTTCCGCTCACGACATTGCGGGCACGATCGAGCGTCGCCACTTCTTCCAGGCTGCTCCAGTTGCCCACATCCGACCAGGTGAAGGTGACCGGGATCATTGCGGCCCGCGACGACCGCTCCATGACGCCGTGGTCGATGGAAATCGACGGCAGTCTCCGGTAGGCCTCCTCAAACGCCTGACTCGACTCGATGGACGGCAGTTGCCGAATCCCTCGCAACAGCACCGGCTGATGCTGAGCCAGCTCCTCCAAAATCACCGAGGCCCGCCAGACGAACATGCCGCTGTTCCAATAATAGTTCCCGGCCCGAAGGTACCGCTCCGCCGTCTTGGCGTTTGGTTTTTCAACGAATCTCGCGACCGGATAGCCGACCAGCGAACGGGAACGCGCGAGCGGCCGTCGACCATCCGGCTGGATATAGCCATAGCCGGTTTCCGGTCGAATCGGCTTCACGCCGAACGTCACCAGATAGCCGGCGTTGGCGCACCGCGCCGCCAACTTCACCGCCGCTCGGAATCGTCCCGTCTCTTTAATGACATGGTCGGCGGGCATCACCAGCATGATCGCATCGGGGTCGTACTGCACGAGCCGATGAGCAGCCAACGCAATGGCGGGTGCCGTGTTGCGGCCTTCCGGCTCGAGGATGAAATGATTCTGCAGCGCCTCTTTCCATTCGTTGAGCTGAAACCGGATCGAGTCGGCCTGAACGGCGTTGGTCGAAATGTAGACGTGATCGGCGGGGACACACTCCACCACGCGGCGCATCGTTTGCTGGATCAACGTCTCGCCGCCCATGATGCGCAACAACTGCTTCGGATACAGATGGCGGCTCAACGGCCAAAACCGCGTTCCACTGCCGCCGGCGAGGATGACCGCATACAGATGGTTGTTCGAGGTTCGGCGTTCGCGATTCGAGGTTGGAGCATTCAAAGGTGTTCGAGGTTCACGGGAAGGGGCACGTTGGCCTGTTGTCTTCGCGGAAGAATTTTTCCTCTTCGCGGCTATAGCTTTCATGTCTCACAACCTCGAACGTCGACCCTTGAACCTTTTTACGGTCCGGGCGGTTTCGCCTTGCGGAACCACACATCCTCTGAGGATCCCGCTTGCGCGGCGAGAATCATATCGATCACTTCTCGCACGGCCCCTTCGCCGCCCTTCCGCTTACAGATATAGTGCACGGTGCGTTGCGCCGCTTCGATACCATCGGCCGGCGTCGCCGAGAAGCCCACGGCAGCGAGGGTTTCAAGGTCATTGACGTCATCGCCCATATACGCCACTTGCTCGAGCGTGACCTGGTGCCGGTCGGCGATCTCGCGCAGGGCCTCCAGCTTATTGAAGACGCGCTGGTGCACCTCCGGAATCGCCAACTTCTCCCCTCGCCGGGCCACCAGCTTCGTTTCCTCCTGGGTGATGAGCGCCGTGATGAGCCCCGCGCGCTGGAGCAGCTTGATCCCCATCCCGTCTCGCGTGTTGAACTTCTTCAGCTCGTCACCTGACTCGCTGTAGTACATGCCGGCATCGGTCAACACACCATCCACGTCGGTCGCAAATAAGCGGATTCGTTTGAGTGCCTGGAGGACGTTGCCTTTGGAAGAGGATCGGTGAGGGCGGGACCGTGGCATCATCGAACGTAACCGAGGACGATCTTAGCAGAGGGTGTCTGTGGAAGACAACTAAGGGCGTCCCGATCAATGCACTTGCGAGAAATGGCGCAAGTCCGCCTCGACCATCTCTTTCACGAGGTCGGGAAACCGCACGCGGCACCGCCAGCCCAACTTCTCGCGGCCCAACGTGGCATCGCCCAAGAGCGTTTCAACTTCGGCCGGCCGCAGCAATTGCGGATCAACGATGACATAGTCTTGGTAATTCAGCCCAACGTGGGAGAAGGCCAACTCCGCGAACTCGCGAACCGAGTGTTGCTCCCCCGTCGCGATCACGTAATCGCCCGGTTGGTCCTGCTGCAGCATCAGCCACATGGCTTCGACGTAATCCCGCGCATGGCCCCAATCCCGTTTGGCGTCGAGGTTGCCGAGACGGAGTTCCTTCGCCTGGCCGAGCTTGATGCGCGCGGCGTGCGAAGTGATCTTCCGAGTCACGAACTCGAATCCGCGCCGCGGGGACTCGTGGTTATAGAGGATCCCGGAGGAGGCTTTGATGCCGTACGCCTCGCGATAATTGCGTGTGAGGTCGAATCCGGCCACTTTGGAGATGCCGTACGCCGACCGCGGGTGAAACGGCGTGGTTTCCTTCTGCGGCACCTCGGCCACCTTGCCGAACATTTCACTGGACGCCGCGAAGTAGAAGCGGCAGGTCCGCGTACAGTCGCGGAGGGCAGAGAGCACGAAATGCGTGCCGTTGATATTCGCGTTCAACGTGGAAAATTCATCCTCGAAGGAATAGCTCACGAAGCTCTGCGCCGCCAAGTGATAGCACTCATCGGGCTTCACCTGTTGAAAGACGCGGTAGATGCTCGGCAAGCTTTCGAGCGAGGCGGCATGCAGATGAAGCCGGTCCTTGATGTGCAAGATGCGCCAGAGGCGATGCTCCGGATCCTCGATCGCGACCCGGCGGACGATGCCGTGAACCTCATAACCTTTATCGAGCAGCAGCTCCGCAAGGTAAGAGCCATCTTGACCGGTGATACCGGTAATGAGCGCCCGCTTCATGAGCGCGTCACCATAGCGGCGGGCAGTTCATGTGTCAAGAAGCGCTCGAGGGACGCTCTCCATGGTGGCAGGGACAGCCCCAAGGCGGCGAGGCGACCGTTCGCCAAGACTGAGTAGGGCGGTCGTTTGGCTTTCCGGTTTGCTTCCACTGTCGAAATCGGGTGGATGGTCGGCGGCAGGCCGAGGATCGAGACGATCGCGCCGGCGAACTCATGCCAGGTGCAATCGCCCGAGCCGGTGGCGTGGATGACGCCGGTTAGCTCGTAACGGGCAAGAGCCGCGAGCGCACGCGCGAGATCCCCGGCATGGGTCGGCCTTCCGCGCTGATCCGAGACCACGCGCAACTCGGGTCGTTCATTCGCGAGCCGGGCAATCGTCTTGACGAAGTTGGCGCCATAGCGGCCATACAACCAGGATGTCCGCACGACGACGGTCTTAGCGCAGAGTTCTAGTGCTCGTCGCTCTCCTTCGAGCTTGGATCGACCGTACACGTTCAGTGGATTCGTTGCGTCCGTCTCTTCATATGGCGTGCCTTTGAACCCATCGAACACATAGTCCGTGGAGATATAGAACAGCCGCGCGCCGGCCTTCGCCGCCGCCCGCGCGACACTCGCGGTTCCGTCCGCATTGACCGCCATCGACAGATCCGGTTCATCCTCGGCCTTATCCACATTCGTGTAGGCCGCCGCATGGATGATCAGATCAGGCTCCGTCCTCAGGATTTGCTCCTCGACATCCGGTTTGAGCAAATCAAAGTCCGGATACTGCAGCGGGGCGACCGTGTGGTCGCTTAACACTTGCCGGAGTTCCGAGCCCAATTGACCCTCAGCGCCGGTTATGGTGATGCGCATTCAGATAGAACCGCTCGAAGTTCGAGGTTCGAAGTTCTAGGTTGATCGATCAGGTGGATCGAGATAAGCCAGGCATCAATAGTTCGCCGACGAATATCAAACGCCGAAATCCATCTTTAAACTTCGAACGTCGAACCTCGAACTTCGAACGCTATTTGGGTTCGCGGAGCCGCTCCCCGTATGCTTCCTGATAGTAAGTGCGGAACTCGCCGCTCTTGATCCGCTGCCACCACGCCACGTTTTCGCGATACCAGTCAATGGTGGCGCGCAGGCCTTCCTCAAACGGCACGGTCGGCGACCATCCGAGCCGGCGGAGACGGCTGCAGTCCACGGCGTAGCGGCGGTCATGGCCGGGACGATCCTGGACGTAGCGAATCAGCGAAGACGGCTTCCCCAGATGCGCCAAGATCTGCTCGGCGATCCAGATATTCTCGCGCTCGTTGCCTCCGCCGACGTTGTAGATCGTCCCGGGCTCGCCACGCATCAACACGAATTCGATGGCCGCGCAGTGATCGGTCACCGAGAGCCAATCCCGTCGGTATTTGCCGTCCCCGTACAACGGCAACGGCTGATCCTCGATGGCATTGGTGACGAACAGCGGAATGAATTTTTCGGGATACTGATTCGGCCCGTAGGTATTGCTGCCGCGCGTGATCACCACCGGGAACCGGTACGTGGTCCAATAGCTCTTCACGAGCAGATCGCCGCCGGACTTGCTGGCCGAATAGGGACTGCGGGGATCGAGGCGGTCGTCCTCTGTTGAGTGTCCCGTTTCCACGCTCCCGTAGACTTCATCGGTGCTCACTTGAAGAAATCGCTGGACCTTCGCGCGTCGTGCCTCTTCGAGCAACGTCGCGGTCCCGACGACGTCGGTCTTCGCGAAGCCGCTCGGCTCGAGGATCGAACGGTCCACGTGGGTTTCAGCCGCGCAATTGATCACGGCTTCCGGTTTGTGTTCGGCAAAGACCTTGGCGACCGTCGCCGCATCGCAAATGTCTCCGTGCACGAAGCAGTAGTGCGAATCCTTCTCGACATCGCGCAGATTCTCCAAGTTCCCGGAATACCGCAACGCATCGAGATTGACCACCCGGTGGCCGTTCTTCAAGAGCCGCCGCACGAGATGTGAACCAATAAATCCGGCACCGCCGGTGACGAGGATGATCATAAGGGTTCGAGGTTCGACGTTCGAAGTTCCAGGTTAAGAGAATTTGTTGAGCCGCTGAGGTGACGGAGATAATCAATGAACACAAAGACCAAACGCTTGACCTTGCCGGCCTTCTCATACAATTCGGCAAACTGCTTTTCCTCAAAATAGCCTTGATCATGAGCAACGTAGAGGTGACTTTGAAGTTCAGAGGCCGAGCGAAACGCATAAGACAGGAACTGAACAAATTCAGTATTGGACCGAGTATCAAAGCCTTCTGCAATATTTGCCATCACTGAAACGGCAGCCCGGCGTGTTTGATCTCGAAGACCAAAGTCTCTTGAAAATGCGCCATCGCTACTCAGCATGTACACCATCTTGCAAAGCTCTCGCCTGCAAAGCTCCCGCCACTTGCCAAGCTTGGATATCCTTAGAAGCGGCTGATGTCCATGATCCGAAACTCTTCCTCTCTGCGTCTTTATCAACCTCGAACCCGGGACGTCGAACCTCGAACTATTTCATCCTTCTACTTTATTCGCTCCCGTCTGCGCGACGAGTTGGTTGGCGAGGTAGAGGGATTCTATCGTCCCGGCATCGGTCCACCAGCCGTCGAGCACGTCCCAGGTCAGTTCGCCGGACGCAATGTACGCGTTGTTGACGTCGGTGATTTCCAGTTCACCGCGGCCCGAGGGCTTCAGCGTCTTGATAATGTCGAACACGCGAGCATCGTAGAAATAAATTCCCGTCACGGCGTACGGGGAGCGGGGATTCGGCGGCTTCTCTTCAATGTTGACCACTCGCTTGCCTTCGAGCACCGGCACGCCGAAGCGCTGCGGGTCCTTCACTTCCTTAAGCAGGATTTTGGCGCCCTTCTTCTGGGCGCGAAAGGCTTCGGCGGCCTTGGCGATGTTGCGTTCGATAATGTTGTCACCCAGCACGACACAGATCGGATCGCTGTCGGCGAAGTATTCGGCCAGTCGAAGCGCGTCGGCGATGCCGCCTTCTCCCTCTTGATAGGTGTAATCCAGGTGTCGCAGGCCGAACTCCTTCCCGTTGCCGAGTAGCTTCAGAAAATCGCCCGCGCTGTTGCCGCCCGTCACCAGCATGATCTCCTTGATCCCGGCGTTCACCAGGGTTTGGATCGGGTAATAGATCATCGGCTTGTTGTAGACCGGCAAGAGGTGCTTGTTGGTGACGCGCGTCAGCGGCAGCAGCCGCGTGCCCAATCCACCCGCCAAGACGACGCCCTTCATGATTTCTCCAAATCGTTCAATGTGACGAGGTCATCTTCGAGCCTCGAACTTCTTCAACTCGCGCCTCATCGCCCATGCTCGCCGGAGACGCTCTTCCTCGTCGCGGCCTTGGCGGTCCGCCAATGAGAAAAAAGAGGCGTAGAGTTCCGGATCACGACAGGTCAGTAGTCGCCCCTTCAACGCCTCCCGCTTGAGCGTGACGTTCTCAGTGACGTTCAGAAAGACCATGTCACTCGGTCCGCCTTCAGCGAGTCTTGAAGGAGACCGAGAATCTGCAACCGTTCGTCGAGATAGATCGCCACGTCGATGTCCGAGTCTTCCATTGGAAGGCACCCGCTCCGTCCAGAGCCAAACAGGAGAGAGAATTCGGCACCGGGCACCGACGCCATGATCGCTTCCAGCCGTTGGACGTCAATGACTTTCGACATACGCTCTGACTCGGCGGAGAACGCTTCGACATCTCCGAGCTTGTTGATGAGAATGCCGTATACAATGCCGAGATCGACGTGTTCGTATTGATGGACGAGAAAATTGCGGAATCGCACCATGGGGACATAACGCGCCGCACTGCCGATCACCCGAGCATTTGCAATCGGTCCAAGACGGCCACAGACGTCTCCGCCGGTGTCCCTCCACTTAAAGTGATGAACCGGGCCATTCTTCATCGCAGGATGGTTCGGAAGTAGGCAATGGTCTTCTCGAGCGCGTCTTCGAGGCTGACGCTCGGCTCCCACTTGAGCAAGGCCTTCGCCCGGCGAATGTCCGGCCGTCGCACCTTGGGATCATCCAGCGGCAGCGGCTTGTGCTCGATCTCGCTGGACGAACCGGTGAGCTTGAGGATCAACCGGGCGATCTCGAGTACGGTCAACTCGCGTGGATTCCCGATATTGACGGGATCATGGATGCTCTCCTCCTTCTCCGCCGACTCCCCACCCTTCACGAAAAATCCACTGCGGTCGGTCCGCTGCTCGATCGTCTTGTCCGATTCAATCATCAAGAGGCGAATGATGCCGGCGACCAGATCGTCGACGTAGCAAAAACTGCGCGTCTGCCGGCCATCGCCGAATACCGTCAACGGCTTCCCTTGCAGCGCTTGCACGATGAAGTTCGATACCACACGACCATCGTTCGGCCGCATGCGGGGGCCAAACGTGTTGAAGATCCGGACGATGCGGGTATCCACGCCATGGTAGCGGTAATAGGCCATGGTCATCGCTTCGGCAAACCGCTTGGCCTCATCGTAGACGCCCCGCGGACTGATGGGATTCACATTCCCCCAATAGCTCTCGGGCTGCGGATTGACGAGCGGATCGCCATACACTTCCGACGTGCTGGCCAGCAGGAACCGGGCGTTCTTCGCCTTCGCGAGCCCGAGCGCCTTGTGCGTCCCGAGCGCGCCGACTTTCAGCGTGGCGATCGGGTACTCCAGATAGTCCTGCGGGCTCGCAGGCGATGCGAAATGCAGCACGGCATCCAACGGGCCGTCGATGTGCAGATAATCACAGACGTTGTATTTGATGAAGCTGAAACGTTCATTGCCGAGCAGATGCGCAATATTTTCCGGCCGGCCCGTAATGAAGTTATCGAGGCAAATGACAGCATGACCGTCGCGAATCAGTTGCTCGCAGAGGTGACTGCCGAGAAACCCGGCCCCGCCGGTGATTAGAATGCGCATGCTTACAACTCTGCCTTGAGATATCGACCGATCGACGCGAGATAGTCGTCAAAATCGCCTAGACTGAACTGAGCGATCCGAAACACCTCTCGATCATCGACTCTGGAATAGAGATGAACCAAGAGGTTGCGAAACCGAGCCATCCTGCTCATACGAATCTTCAGGTCGCCGTCTACCGCTCCCAGTTCGCTGAGAACGGCCATACAGTCGGCGTAGTCCTCGGGGCTCCTCCCCCCCCTTCTCGCTGCGAGATGATTACACAGGTCGAGCTTCCGTCGCGACGATCAAGAGGTACTTTACGCATTCGTGGTCTTCGGATCTCTCAGGAAGGTCTCGACATCGCCGGGCATGAGCTCCTTGATAAGCCGGCATGCATTCCGCAAATGTCCGGCTAATTCACGGACACGATCCAGGTTGACCTCACTCACCAATCGCCTCACGTAA
This sequence comes from Nitrospira sp. Vd2, assembly GCF_979581665.1. Lineage (NCBI taxonomy): Bacteria > Pseudomonadati > Nitrospirota > Nitrospiria > Nitrospirales > Nitrospiraceae > Nitrospira > Nitrospira sp. Vd2. The sequence goes on from NZ_CEFZSK010000010.1 coordinate 38,365, forward strand.
GAATCGCCGGGCAAAGGGAGCGAAATCAAAATAGTCATCCCAGGTTCTGGCCCGGAACTCATCCAATAACTCTTCGTCTCGAACAAGCAGCACCGTACCGGTGAGTGCGTGATACCGAAATGCAAGCGGCGCATCGTTGAGGACGCGGACATCAACTGGGAAACGAACGAGTTCCGCGAGGTCTGTGGAAAGATCAATTTCATACTGGCCGCGCCGCAGCCCTTCAAAGGCTGGAATCACGTATACCGCAAGATCGATGTCACGAAATGGTCGATCCGTGAGAAACGACTCGTGCAGCAAGGCAAAATTGACTTCCATATGCGGGGCAAGCGCGTCTCGGATCTTCTCGATGATGCGGGCTTTTTCGGCACTCGCGAGAGATCGAGGCGATCCATGCCAGTCGCGGGATGCTGGGGTATGGTGAGTCATGAGCGGCAAAAGATACGTGAACCAAGGGGATTAGGCAAGTAATTGACAGCATTAGGGCACAGTCCTCACTTTTCGGTAGACCGCCAGCACGCCCCGGGCCGTCCTCTCCCACGAAAATTGGGCCGCGCGACTCAGGCCTCGCTCACGGAGTTCGCCACGGCGTGACGGGTCGGCCAAGAGAGCGGCGAGGTCCGCTGCAAACCCATCGACATCAGATGGCGCTCTCAGCAGCCCGGCCGACCCGACGACTTCCGGCAGTGATGCGGCGTTAGAGCTGATCACCGGGCAGCCGCACGCCATCGCTTCCAGCACCGGCAACCCGAAGCCTTCGTAGCGGGACGGAAAGACAAAGACGGTCGCCTGCTGATAGAGCGCGACCAGTTGCTCATCCGAGACGACCCCAGGAAAGACGACCTGCGCTTCCAAGCCCGCTTCGCGAAGCCGTTGCTTGAGATCCGGCCGCCGTCGGAAATCTCCGGCCAACACGAGATCGTATTGCTCGCGCCGCACCGGTGGAAGCCGTGCGAAGGCATCGATCAGCGTCTCGACATTCTTGGTCGGATCCGGTCCAGCGACGGAAAGGACGTAGGGGCGCGGTACGGACTCATCGCCCTTGGCCGGTCGAAAGCGTTCCAGATCGACACCGGGGTAGACGACCGTGATGCGGTCACGTTCGTATCCCAGCAATCGATGAATGTCGAGAGCCGAGGATTCGGAGTCGGTAATGACATGATCGACAAGCGCCCGCCGATCGGCCATGAAGACGCGTTCGAAAAGCGACGGGGCGTGCCGACCGACATCGAAGAGCAACTGTTTCACATCGTGGATCGTGACGATTAGCTTTCCCCGTTTCCACGCGATACATCCATCGTAGGGCAGATGGACAAGATCATGCGGCCCGGCCAGCCACGGCACGACCTGCTCCCACACACGCCGCTTGAACATCGGCAGCCGGACCGTGCGATACCGAAAGTTCGGCTTGGACGGAAACGGCGGTGGCTCTACGGGCGTGACGATCTCATAGGAGTTTTCACCGTCGAGGTCGGCCAACGCGGTGATGAGGCCACGCGCATAGCGGCCGAGACCAACGTTGAAATCTTTAATGTGCCAGGCGGCGATGAGGATGTTCACGCGGCGTGGGGTATCTAACTCGCGCCTCTGGCGGTAAGAACAACGGGGACTGTTTTTAGAAGAATGATCAAGTCAAGCGACAATGACCAATTATCGATATATTCCAAATCGAAATGCATCCATTGTTCAAATGGGATGTTGTTTCGTCCTCGGATTACCCATAAGCTTGTCAGGCCTGGCTTCATACTGAGCCGGCGCCGCTGCCAGCGCTCATACTTGTCTACTTCGGAGGGGATCGCCGGGCGCGGGCCTACTATTGACATGTCCCCTTTGATCACATTCAGCAATTGAGGAATTTCATCCAGGCTTGTCTTGCGAAGGATACGACCCACTCTTGTAATGCGTGGGTCCTTTCGAATTTTAAAGACGGGGCCGGAGAGTTCGTTCATCTCTACCACATCCCCTTGTCGGGCATCCGCATCGGCAACCATCGAACGGAATTTATACATTGTAAAGCGCCGGCCACTTAACCCACATCGCTCCTGACAATAAAAGATAGGGCCTGAAGAATCGACCTTGATGAGAATGGCGATAATCGTCCAGAAAGGGAGACCGATGACGAGCGCGGGCCAGGCAATCAATAAGTCTACACAGCGCTTTGCGGCAAGGGCAGCCCAGTTTGTCGGTTTCGTCGTGAATGTTAGTAGCGGAATATGAGAAAACTCCTCCAGAGTTGCACGAGCGATCAAGTGCGGGAAAATCCCCACCGCTACGCGCGCATTGATCCCAAGCTCTTCGCAGAGCAGGAATAGATCTTCCATATCGCTGAGCTGTTTTCCGGGGACCACGACAATCACTTCATCTACAACGTGTCGCTTACAAATCCACTCGAGGTCATCCAGGTTCCCGATCACGTCGAACGATCCAACAGAACGAGGATAGTTGGCTGACCGATGCTCGGAGAGCAGGCCGACGAGCCGGAATCCCCACTTCCTGTTTCGTTCTATCAATGCGGCGAAGTTTTGGGCCTTTTCCCCGGTTCCCACGATCAGCACACTGGTTATCGTATAGCCACGTTGGCCCTGAATGCTCCCGCGCAGCGCGAGCCTTCCTCCGATCACAGAGATATACGTTGTAAGCCCGACAATGAGGACCATCGATCTGCTCACGTCCTGAACCTTTACGATGTAGGTTAGGCCGATTAGCAAGAGGATCGCGGCGACCGCAGCCTTTGCAATATCAACAGGCATTCGTCGAAATGTAGAGAGCCGACCAGGGCGATAGGTATTAAACGTGGCGAGCATCGCAATATAGACCGGCAATAGAACAAGGCACATCCAAGCGTACGTCGCAAGGTCGAAGATCGGGAGTGCGAAGTGTTTGGGCAAGGCCGCGGGTAAAGCCAACGCCCGAATCCAGTAGCCAAGGAGAAAGCCTGCAAGCACGGCAAAGCTGTCGATTGCAACAGTTCTCGCGACTAGCTGACGTGCTTGCTGCCTGAGCATGCGTGACCGGCCATCAAGAGAGGATCGGCTCTCGACGATATTTCCAAGCAAATTTGAGAAACGATTTGAGGTGTTCCCATTTTGCACGGTTCCACCAGCCTCGGGCACTAGCCCTTTGGTGCTGATGGACCATGACGGCATTCGCGCAGTACACTACTTTCCATCCCGCTTTCTTCAACCGCCAGCACAGATCGACATCCTCGAAGTAAAGAAAAAACCTTTCATCCATCACGGCACCATCGGGGAAAGCGGCACGTCTCAGCATCATAGCAGCGCCAATGACCCAATCCACCGTCCGAACGCTCTCATGGTCCCAGTCCATCATTAAATGGTGGCGCCACGTCTGTCGATTCTCGAGCCACGGGCCGAGAGGAGCTCGCCGAAGCAGTATAGCTTTAGGAGTATAAAAAGCACGACAGGAGTACTGAAGACTGCCATCAGGGTTTAATAGCTTGGGAGCGCACAACCCAATATGGGCGTCATTCCTGATTGTATCGAGCAAGGCCTCGACAGAGCCTGGTCTGACGTGAATATCTGGGTTGAGAACAAGGACATATTCACTAGTACTCCGACGAAATGCTTGGTTTACGGCTCGAGCAAACCCAATGTTCTCAGCATTTGAGATGAGAACCGCCCACGGGACTTCCTCGTTAAGAATTCTTTGGACGTCTTCGTCGGCGGCATTATCGACGACAATAATTTCGTAGCTTTGCACTCCCGGAGACTTTTTCAGTGATCTCAGGCATCCTCGTAAAAGTTCATTCGCTTTATAACTGATAATCGCGATCGTGGCCTTCACGGTCTTCCGTGGAATCGCTGGAATGTTTTGGCTCGCTTCAGCGGAACAATCTTCCGCCCACCAGAAAGAATCATTACCGATCGAACATCACTCCGACATTTTACTTGAGTCCCCCGGCACAAGCACAGCCACTCGATCTCGCTTAATTCCGAGCAATGCCAATCGCTCTAGCTTCTCGTCGACATCGAGGATAGAAGCGATGAGCACGACCTCTCCGGGATAGGCATTCGCTTCCTCTATGGACAATACTCTCCGCCATTGGAAGTAGCATGCAGACCCGCCATCATGGTAAAAGCGAATGATCCGAATAGGAATGTCAAACGTCGTTAGCCAACAGAGAATCTCGGCAACCTCGTTTGTCCCGTATACGGCAATCCTCCTTGTGCCCTTGTTCGCAAGATCTCTCAAGACCGTTCGACATGCCTTAACGGCCGTGAGATAGTACAGACTGACTTTTAGCCCAAACCGATAGAGCGCTTTGATTTTGTGCCATAAGTGTCCCGGCGATCTTGTTCGTGGCGAACATTTCGTAACCTTTACCATGTACCCACGGCACACGAAGCGAACATAGCCGATGCACAAGACAAAATATCCGGTCATCAGTAGAAACAGTGATCGACGCATCCGGGTTTGAATTCCAGCTTCACGTCGTGCGCTGAAAAGCAATCTCAAACCCGTGCTCGACAAGCGTTTCTCGATCAAACGTGGCAAGTTCGTCAACTGTAGGCGGAGTGAGGAGATCCCGGCCTTCATAGCTAATTTGAAACTTAATGACGCGAATATCGTTTCGGCGCTTGAACTCTTCGAGACCATATTCCCACAAGAACAGCCCATTAACGTGATCGCGACAGAGCATAGAATCGATATAGTCGTCGCTGCTGATCCCCAAGTCCTGTTTGATCAATTTGTCGACTCCACGCTCCCGCACGTAGCGCTTCAATTGCTCCTTATCCATTCGCAAGTGTATCCAAGGGTAGTCGCGAAAGTAGGCGGACATGTGATGCCCATATGGAGAATGATAAAGAGGGCCGGCCTGAACGTAGCAGTAGCCACCGACCTTCGTGACCCGTAACATTTCGAGCAACGCGGAATATGGATCGGGCAAATGTTCAAATGTGGCGATCGAGCAAGTAAGATCGAATATGGCGTCTTTAAATCCCAAGGCAGTGGCATCCATGATCTTATAACGCGCCTGTTCGTCCGTGAAGCGGCAACCGACGCTTCTCATAATATCGATCCCGACCACCTTCTTCGCTCCGGCAATGATTAACATCTCACATAGCAGACCGTCGCTGCACCCTACCTCGAGCACTGTTTGGGCCTTGGGCTGCCCCACCGCTTCAAACATGCTTGCAAGGCATGCTTTGTTGTAGACAGCACGATGAAGATTTTCGCCGCGATACGTTGAGCGCCTGCCGTCGGGGCCTAGCACGTCCATCTGAGATGTCAGAGTGGCGCACGATGCCTCAAGCGCGTTATTCGTCCAACTCACTGGGTCCGTCCATGGCACGATTACGCCACTCCTGAGACAGTCCTTGATCTTTCCTTCCGGGAGACTACTTGCCCATTCACAAAGCCGGTCATGGTCGACTGCGATCACATTAAACCCTACCCATTTACTTTCCTCACCGGGTGATACTAAGACAAATCCGGCGTCCGTGATGTGTTCTGTGGCGTAGGGACGGACATGCGACACAGGCAAATATGCCAGCAGAACCCGTCCACCACGCGGCTTTCTCGTCACCGCACGTTCCGCTATCACCTCGCGGACTTCACTGAGCGTATGCCCAATGATAAACTGGTGATACTGACGGCGTGCGAAACGCTTGTAGTCGAACGGCCCGTCCGATTCGAGAATTGCGAAGTACTTGTACTCAAAACGATAGATTCGATACCCGCCGAATTCGTCCACCAACACAACCGGGCTAGAGCGAACCCAAGTAAGAGAGTTGGCACTTGGCGCAGAACGCCAAGACCCGAGAAGACTTGTCTCGCTCCCATTACGTCGTTGCGCGGTCAGCACGCTTCCAGGGGAGCATAGGTGTTCTCTCTTCAACGCCTCGTACAACGCGGCGCCGGCAAGCTTTAAGCCAAGCGCCAATGTCGGTACATTCCCTTGGCATCCTCTTTTCCATTTCGCCTTATACTCATCGAATCGTTGTGTACCGAGCATAACGAGGCCCGCTCTTTTCGCTACCATCTTTCCCGCGTGGCGGACCGCCGGCCTCCACCTGCCAAACCGGCTTTTCTCGGCCCTCAGTACTATCCATCCATCGCGCCCGACTCTCGCCAATTCTATTAGCCGGTCGCCCCACAGATGGATCTTTGACCTCGTTTCGAGTACTGACCCGGTGGGAGACTGCTCCCCATTGACTTGAGCCTTCACCGTCTCAACGTCGTCTCCAGAATAAAAACGCGTGTAGCGGCGGTGCTCAATCCGGTCTGGATCAAACGCCCCCTCGTTTGCCGGTATGGCATAAAACAAGCACTGAAAAAGTATGATATTAAATCCCTTACACCCAGCCTCGATAAGAATTGGATGGCCCGACAACCCCAGTAGGAATGCCAATCTGCCGCCATCTGCGTCATGGAACTGCGGGCGCTTGTCCCCGACGAACTGCCAGACACGTTCGCGGGCATAATTGTAGAGGGACGGGTAATCGGATAAGGATTTAAAGTATTGAAGGCTCCGGCGAAAGAAAGCTTTGTTATCTCCCTGGCGGTCCTGCAATAGCCGATCGACCTGCTTTCCCACATCCGACAGTTTTTGTAGCTCTGTGAACCGGTGCCATCTGTCACGTTCGACAGTCTGGTATCGCCCTGTTTCAATCCACGTCTCGACATAATGACGCCGCTGCTCTTCGAAAAGTTGATTGGAGACCGCTCCGCCCTGCTGAAGAGTGCCGCCGCCTATATGCGTCACTATCGCGTAGGGCGTGCATACCACTTGAAATCCCGACTCCCAAATTCGAAGACCGTAATCGATGTCCAAAAAGTACTTCGAGTAACATTCATCAAATCTTATGTGGCCGCATTTTGCCATATCAATTAACACGACAGCACTGCAGAGGGTTTGGATAGGAATCGGAGCATCGGGGACGGCAAGGGCATGAGCATGGTGGCCCGAATAATCAGGCCGCATCACAACCCCCGCATACGACAAACGACCGTCGGCATTTTTGTGAAGGGGCGTCACAACGCCGACGCTCGGCGTCATCGCTCGCAACATGCCATCAAGCCAGCCTGGTTCGACATATACGTCATCATCCATCAGCACCAGGTAGTCGGTCTTACATACCGAAATAATCCGGTTCATTTCTCTTGAATGATTGAAATTCCTACCCCTGTTGTTGTCCAAAATAACTAAGTCGTAATTAGTCGTATACCTCTTTACTGCATTAATCGATGCAGATGCATGGCTTGAACGCAGGTCGGCCGACACGATTCCAATTGTCACGCGAGTACTGGAGCTTTGAAGGGGCACAACCGAAGAATACGTGCGTACATACTCCGCGCGACGAAGAGAAACAGAATCAGTAATCGGCTTCAAAACGTTACGGCGCACGGCGGGCACCTGCTGAAGAAGATGGTTGTCGATCTCACCGGCTAATTGAACTGCTAATTCCTTTCGATTCGGCAACAGATTGTCGAATGTCGTTGTATCGATCTGGTGAATGGCAGGATCGGGCCGATAATCAACCTTTCCTGTTGACGTCACCACGCAATTCGTATGTTCGAAGACGACATCCGGCAGATAAATGATCCGATTTTTTCCGAGGACGCTGAGAAGGTTGAACACGTTATAGATATGGTCGTCGATACGATACCTGACGTATTCGGGAGGGCAGATTCCGCCTGCTAGGGCGCAGTACGCTTTTGAAACGAAAGGAAACGTACAGAGCTTGTCTTCAAAAATCCGATCGTTTACATGGACTAAAGCGATCTCATCGCTGAAACTTTTGAACGCTTCGAGAACCTTCGCATCCCATCCTTTCGTCCTTACGACCACATCATCGTTCAACAGCATGACGTACCGTCCGGATGCGCGCTCATAGCCTGCCATGTTGAGCTCACCCATGTTCTTTCCCGGCGGTACCACCACTCGGGCTGCAGGAAGCGTGGCGTGCTTGAAGGCCATTGACACCGGGTCATCTGCATCGACCACGAGAACAATGTCGAGACGGGAAATGTCATCCGTCGTTGCCAGAAGGCTATCAAACAGACTCTGAAGCTTGTCCGTTCGGTGGCGCGTCGGCACGATCAGCGAAAAACATTTTCCACAGCTTTCGTATCGTTCAATCTTTTTCATTCGGATCTCCCCGTTCGAACACCGGGCGCGTGATTCAAATTCTTGCTGCTTTCGCCTTCTTCACCACCTCTTCAAGTGTTTCTCCTCTGAAGATCAGAGGGCACAAATCTCTCTCGCCTAGGCGTTCAAGGAGAAGATCCGTCGGCCCCAAGGACTTCGCAACAGCAAGATAAGCCTCGCCCATCCGCACAAAATTGAATCCCCATCCTTCTCCCGACGGCTCTGGTGTAGGCCGGCTTGCGGTACGCTCGACCTGTTGCGCTTTCGCCCGAACTTCATCAAGCGTCGTCGCTTCCAATACAATGGGCCATAACTCTCGCTCGCCGAGCCGCTCACTTAACACGTCGACTTTCCCAATCTCCTTGGAAATGGCCAGGAAACGCCCTTCGATCTCCAGCAAATTGAATAGGGTCGTCTCGCCGTGCTCCGCTATCGTTTCACCGTCTATGCTCGACAAGATATGGGGCGGGATCTCCAGCCTTCCTGGATCCTGCAATTCAATTTGACGCCAATGGCTGCCACTGCGCGTCACGGCCCAAAATCCTTCCCAAAGCGACACAGTGGGAAACTCACGCGCGACAGCCTCAGTGACTCCAGGATGATAGTGCCGTTGGGCTTTTGCACTGTAGGCATAATCGCAGCCGGCACGGAGCAATTGCTCGTGCTCGCGCTCGTCAATTTCGTGCTTGTAAACCTCCAAGTCATCGCCGCAAATCACACCATCAGGCACAAGACGTTTGGCATGTTGAATATCAGAGAGAACGTCAGGAAATCGATGAGAACCATCGATATAGACGACGTCGTAAGCGCTCGACAGGCTGGGAAGAATGGCTCGCGAATCACCAATTCGATAGTCGATCATGGCTTCTATGCCTTCTGCACGTATGTTGTGCAAAAACAGCCTAAAAATATCGCCTGTTTGTGCCGCCTCATCCATCTCGGCGTAATGATGGCCTGAGTCAGTTTGTAGATCAAAATACGGACGCCAGTGATCCACGCACAAGACTCGCCCCGGACGGTCTAGCTTCCGTAATGCCTTTGCCCATGATACCGCCGACGCTCCTGCCCAAGAGCCTACTTCTAAAATAGACATAGGCCCTGGTTTGCTTTCCGCAATTATCTTAACGATGGGGAAGAAGTACTTGTGCCGAATCGGCATCCCTTGAAGAGCCCGTAAGGCTAGACCGAAATACGATTTCCCTTGAAGCAGAGCGTGAGCAAGTCGCCGGTAAGACACTTGTTTTTGCATCGGGCAGCCATCTTTGGCTGCTCGTTCTCTTTCCTCGTGACCTATTAGAGTAAACGCTTCGGATGCGCCTGAGGCTCACACGAGAGCACTTCAAACTTTGGCGCCAGGTCGATAAGGCCATCCGACACAATCTCATTGACAGCGGTGACAGTGAACTGGGCGATTGACCTTCGAACATCTAAAATCTCTCCGCCCTTAGTGCCGTTGTTTTCCGCTACGCCGAGGTCGATGAAATAATCACCGGGATTCAGGCGTTGTTGTAACGTGAATTTGAACAAATGTATTTCCCCGGCGGACACGGATAACACCTTTTCTCGCATCATGAATGTATTCGTGCCCGATATTTCTACGCCTTCGACTGTCTTTATTGAGAATCCAATAATGGGATGGACGATGGATTTTTCAAAGAGCACTTTGATGAAGAAGGCGGTGGTAGATCCAAAGAAAATGTTGGCGACATCAATAGCCGAAGCCGAAGCAATGATGTAATCGATGATTTGAGCGCCAAATACCTGAAGCCGAACCTCCTCTCTGTTGTATCCGGCGCGGAATGCGCATTGATCTCGCGAATCCGACAAATCTATTATCGGTCTTGGGTTGCCGTCCGGCCGGGTCCTCTGCTCTTGATCAAGGAGCGGCTTTGAACATTTTTCTGTCGTGGCGAAAAGCAAGTCAAAGTACCGATCAACGGCGGGCACCGGGTGTCCGTCAAAGACCAATTCACCAGCCTCCAGCAGAAGCGCTCTCTCACAAAGACTCGTGACTAACGTTGTACTGTGCGTAACCAAGAGAATCGTCTTGCCGGCCTTTTTAAAATCCATCAACTTCTGGAAGCACTTGTTTTGGAACTTGAGATCGCCTACTGAGAGTGCTTCATCTATTATTAATATGTCGGGTTCGATGTGGATGGCTGCAGAAAAGGCGACACGCACAAACATTCCCGATGAATAGATCTTCACCGGCTGATAGAAAAACTCCCCGATATCTGCAAATGCCCTGATTTCAGGCATGCGCTCACGCATCTCTACGTCTGAGAGCCCATGAATGGCGCCGTACAGCATAACGTTGTCTTCTCCGCTGAATTCGGGATTAAAGCCAGTGCCCAGTTCAAGCAATGCAGAGATGCGACCGTTTACCGCTACGGTACCAGCAGTCGGCCGAAGGACTCCAGCGATGACTTGCAGCAGGGTCGATTTCCCTGACCCGTTTCGGCCGAGAATACCAACGGTCTGACCGACCGGGACGTCAAAAGAAATCTCGCGAAGCGCGACGAAGTCACTGTGGTAGCATTTTCCGAACGGGTGAAGCGCTTCCTTCAGACGTGCAATTGGCGAGTTGAATAGGGCGTAAACTTTATTGACGCTTTGGAGTTTGACAGCGGAACTATTCACCACGTGGCACACCAATTCAGACCACTTCCGCAAACTCCGGTTTCAATCGCTGAAAAACATATGCCCCCACGATAAAGACTGCAGACGCCATGAGCCAAAACCGCCCCATGCCTTGCAGATTCTGCCAGAACGGAACGCCATAAATGAGCGACTCTCGATAGCCTTGCACGATATAGTGCATCGGATTGTAAGTCAGGAGCCAGCGAATGTTTTGAGGAATCATATCCTCGGCCCATACAATGGGTGTCACCCAAAACCAGAGATTCAGAACCACCCCGATGCCCTGCCCCACATCGCGGTGAAAGACCTGAACGGCGGCTAGGCCCCAAGACAGTCCTATCAACATAATTGCCATCGCTGCATAGTAATAGACGAGTTGAAAAGTGGTCATCGGAATAACGATGCCGTTCATCCAGACGACGAGTACGACCATAAGGACAACGATGATATGCGTGAATGTCGCAACAGCTAATGACACTAGCGGCAGAACTTCAACTGGAAACACGGTTTTCTTCACTAAATAGCTATGCCTGACGATCGAATGCGTGCTGCTGATTAGCAATTCCGTAGCAAGGAGCCAAGGTGTATAACCAGCCAGAAAATATACGATGAAAGGGATACCAGAAAAATTATTTGCCTTAAACCCTACAGCAAAGACAAACCAAAATACTAACACGGTTGCAAGAGGCTGGCCCACCATCCACAACGGTCCACCAATGCTTCCGATATAACGAGCGGCGATTTCGCGTTGCGCCATTAAATAAATGGCATTTCGAAATCGATATACGCACTTTGCAAGTCCTGTGGCTACACGGACCATTGCCTCATCTCTCGTTGAAGCAATCTCACTTCCACTGAACAACGACTCACCTGTCGGGAAGCTGGCGGTCAACGATTAAACTTTTCGCCGTGGTTTGTCAGACCTCAGGCAAGTGCCGTGTAGAGACCATAGACGCACTCGAGAACTTTCTCGGCAAACCATGCATGGACATTTCAGAAATGTGCCGTCTAGTAGCTTCACCGAACTTTCGGCGAATCATTTCTAGGTAGAGCGGATTGTTGAAATAAATCCGGAACGCCTCATCTCTGAATTGCAAAACCTGAGCAGGTGACAACGTCTGCGTGGGCAATGGCAACGTATCATACGAGTGCTGTGAATAGCCGCTCCACGTTTCCGGCAGCGGCCATCCCTTCTCAATTGCAATACGGTAGAGCGGTGAGCCGGGGTACGCCATCGCGGAATAGAAATTGGCAAATTCACAGTTGAGCTCGATTGCAAGATCGAGCGTCTGCTGCATAGATTCGAGCGTATCGTCGGGCAAGCCAAAAATATAGTTGCCGATGACGTTGATATCCGCCGCTTGAATGGCCCGCACTGTTTTCACAATGTCGCCTTGCCCGTACATCTTCAAGGCGCCGTCCCGAACGTGCTCACTGGCCGATTCGATGCCGAGCGCCAGCCAGGTGACGCCCGCCTTCCGCAGCTTCTCGAGCATGCCCTCCTTGACGGTATCCACCCTGGCGTACGCCCAAATGTTGAGATCGTACCCCCGCTCGATGATGAGGTCGCAGAGGGCGCCGACATGGCGCTTGTTGAGCACGAACATTTCATCGGCAATTTTAATGTTGCGAACGCCGTACCGCGTGACAAGGGTGTCGATCTCGGCAATGACGGTCTGCGGGCTCCAAAAGCGGTAACTGTTCACCGTCTCCTTGTAGCCCACCGCCTTTTCACCGCTCTTGAACGGCGCTTGGATGCAACAGAACGAGCAGTGATAGGGGCACCCCAGGGTCGTGTAGAGCGACGCGTACGGTTGGCGTTGCAGATGTCCGAAACAATGCCAATTGTGGGCTCGGTATCGATCCATGGGAAGGAGGTCCCATGCTATACCGGGCATCAACCCGTCCAAGTCTTCCAACAGCGGGGCCGATGCGGTGCAACGGATTCCCTCTTCACTTCGATACCAGAGGCCCCTCACCTTGCTCAGGTCTTTGCCGCCGGCCTGCAAGACTGCCAACAGATCGCAGACTGTCCACGGCCCTTCGCCTTCGCACACGAAGTCCGCCGCCTCCTCGGTCAGGGTCCGCTCCGGCAGCGCGGACACGTGTCCCCCGATCAACAGCAGCTTCGTCTCCGGGGTCTGCTCCTTGATCCGGGTAGAAACGGCGCTCGCGCCGACCATGTTCTGCGTCGAGGCGGACGGCTGATGGCCATACACGACCACGGCGCACAAGAGCGGATTCAACTCCTCGACCCGACGCGCGACGTCATCGGGCCCGAGTCCTTCCGCTTCCGCATCCAAAATCGCCACACGATATCTCTGTGTGCGAACGAACGTCGCGATCAACCCGGCCCAGACGGGCGGTTCGACGGCAGCGAGGTCTTCGCCGAGTCGTTGGTAAATCTGGGCGCGAGCGCTCGGATTGACGAGGAGAAGATCCAAATGGTGCCTCATTCATTAACCTTGGGTTGTCCAACAACAGCAGACGCGGCGTAGAGACTGGCGAACGAAGCCAATCGCTCCGGTGTACCGATATCATACACGGGCGCCTCCACCGCATAGGCGCCCAAACAGTGCCGAATCAACTGCGGCAAGATCTCCCGCTCGAGAGAGCACGCACGGTCCGGAATGTGCTGCAGGACGGTCTTGGCGAAGACGTACACGCCTGCATTCAAGTAGCCTTCAGTCGTACAGTCCGGCTTCTCATCGAACGCCAGCACGCGTCCGTCTCTTCCGAGACGGACGATGCCGCCGTCGCTGCGGCCTTCCGGCTTGCTGACGCCGATTGTGCCGATTCGATCGTGTGCGGCATGACTGGCCACCATCGCAGGAAGATCACACGGACAGAAGGTATCGCCATTGAGCAGCAGAAAGCATTCACTTCGAATCAGAGCAGCGGCGTGCTTCAACGCGCCTCCGGTTCCTAACGGACTCGCTTCGGCGGAGAATTCGATCCGCAGATCGCGGCGCTTTCCAAAGTGGTCCGTAATCATGTGGGACCGATACCCCGTGCAGAACACGACGCGGCGGTATCCGTGATGGACGACATGATCCACGACGAGGTCCAGAAACGGCCGCCCTCCGACCGGAACCATCGCCTTTGGGAGATCACCGGCCACAGGCCGAAGTCGTGTGCCAAGCCCGCCGCAGAGAATGACGACATCGATCGAGTCCCGCTTCATGCTTCAGGTTCAACAAAAGCCGACGCCTACAGGCCGGTGTGCTGACGTAAATGATCATTCTCCTGCAGGCAAAAATCCTCTGGATAGTCCCGCTCGATCAGAGCGCCGGGTTGATACAGCAGGATGTGACTGCCCATGGTTTCGAACTCAAACGGCACCCGAAGGAACTTCCGCAGTTCCCACTTGAGATGCGGATGGTCCTCCGGGCGCGCAAACAGCAGCATGAAGCCGCCTCCGCCCGCCCCGAGCAACTTGCCGCCGATCGCACCATGGCGACGTGCCGCTTGATACATGTCATCGATCATCGGCGTCGAAATTTTCGACGTCAGACGTCGTTTGAGTTCCCAACTTTCGTGGAGGAGTTTGCCGAACTCCACCAGGTTCGATGAGCCCGTCAGCAGCGACACACCTTCCCCGACCATCTGATACATCCCGGTGAGTTCGGCCCGGCGGTCCCTCGTCCGCTCGATCTGCTCCTTGGCGATCTGAGAAGCGGTGCGCGAGAAGCCGGTGAAATACAGCAGCAAGTGTGCGCGCAAATCGACCAGCCGCTGCTGATTCACGATCATGGGCGTGACTCGAATATCGTCGTTTTGGAGAAAGTCAATGCGGCAGAGGCCGCCATGCGCGGCCATGACCTGGTCCTGACAGCCGACATTCTCGTGAAGAACTTCCTGCTCGACCTTGACGGCGTCGCGCGCAAGCTGCATCTTTGTCGGCATGACTTGCTTCAGCGCGCTCATCGCATGGAGCAATCCCACCGTGAACGACGAGCTCGATCCCAGGCCTGTGCGGGCCGGCAAATCTCCGTCGTGATGGATTTCGACGCCCTCGTCGATTTTCAGGAACTTCAGCACCCCGTACACAGCCGGATGGCTGATCTCTTCGTTCGATCTCACAGTTTCGATCTTGGAGTACGCAATGCGCGTCTTGTGCTCGAAAAACGGTGGCAGATAGCGGCACGTGATATAGCAGTACTTGTCGATCGTCGTCGCGAGCACCGCACCGCCGTGCTCGCGGTACCACACCGGGTAGTCCGTTCCCCCGCCGAAGAAGGAGATGCGAAAAGGCGTCCGGCTAATGATCATAGTGAAAGCTCCTAACGAAGGATGCCGGCCAATCGGTTGAGGGCGTCATGAATCGGCGCGCGGGCAGGCGGCACAATCTCCGACGGCAATTCCTCAGCATGGAAAAACCGGACCGCAAAGCTCTCATGGCTAGGCCGAAGACTGCCGGCGGTCGCCACGGCGTGCAGGACGACATCGACAAGCTGCACGACATCCCCATTGTCGGGATAGGTGACAATCCGGCCATCCGGCTCGGAATAGACGCCGATGAGGTGGGTCACCCGGATGGTCAGGCCCGTCTCCTCGTGTACCTCCCGCGTGGCGGCGTCGATGATCGATTCACCGGGTTCGATACGACCGCCCGGCAATCCCCACAAGCCACAGTCCCGGCGCTGCTCCAGCAGAATCCGACCCTCCGCATCGCGGACGATCACGCCGACACCCGCTCGCACGGAGACGTCCCGGCCGGCGACGTCGCTCCCGTACATCTCCGACAGCGCGCTCTGGTTCCCCATCGCCTCCAAATCACACATTGGCATACAGGTTCTTGCGGACGATCGTGTAGGCCTTCATCAATTCCCGAATACCCCGCTCCAAGGACCATTCCGGCTGATAGCCGGTCGCCAAGATTCTCGCATTCGACACGATATAGTCGCGCTTGTCGGGGTCCTCGCCGATCGGCGCCTCGAAGAACACGAACTGCGGGATGATCTTTTGGATGAACTGACACAACTCGACTTTTGACAGATTGGCGTCGTCCAAGCCCACGTTATAAGGCCGGTCCTTCATCGATTCAAAGTGGTCGATCCCATGCACGAACGCACGCACCACGTCACGCACGTGGATGTAGTTGCGCTTGAAATGCCCTTCAAAGATCACGACCGCCCGATCGTGGACCGCGCGGTAGACGAAGTCGTTCACCAATAGATCCATGCGCATGCGCGGAGACACCCCGAACACGGTCGCGAGCCGAAAAGAAATGGCATTCCCCCGATCCAACACGGCTCGTTCCGCTTCGACCTTCGTCTCACCGTACAAGGAAATCGGCCGCAGCGGCGAGTCTTCCGTACAGTGGATTCCTTTCTCCCCAATCCCGTACCCACTGTTGGTCACCGGAAACAAGATTCGTTGCTGTCCGGAAGACAGCCGACACAAGAGCCGTACCGCCTCGCTATTGGTCGTACGCGCGCCGACCTGGTCGCGATTGCACAAGGGCGCCCCGACGAGCGCGGCGAGCGGAATGATGATATCGGCATCGCGCAGCAACGGCTTCATGGTCGATTCATCGCGACAGTCGCCGCGCACGACGTCGAACTGCTCCATCGGACAGCAATCAAGCAGGCTGTTTTGGCCGTACATGAAGTTGTCCAAGACCGTGACACGGAACCCGCGATCCAGCAGCGTCTTGCTCAAGACCGATCCGATATAGCCTGCTCCACCCGTGATCAACACGTTCAGCGGTTGCTTCGCCACGACCACTCCTTCGTCTAAAGACCGTCTATCGTCTCACGCGCGCTGCACCGAATAGCCCGCCCGCGCCTCCGGGGTGTGGCTCAGAAACCATTCCACGGTCTTCCGCACGCCGACCTCCATCGGCGTGAACGGAAAGCATCGCACAATGGGATCGTCTTTCGTGCTCGTCAAGCGCTTGACCGGCACTCCCTCGGGTTTTGTCGTATCGTAGACCACCGGCCCTTGAAAACCCATCACGCGCGCGACCAACTCCGTCAATTGCCGGATGGTCACCCCTCCGTCAGATGCAATGATCGTCGTCTCCGGCCCGCGCTTCTCGCGCAACATGCGGAGCAGCACCGCCGCCACATCGTCGACAAACACGAATTGTCGGACGGCTCTTCCACTGCCCCAGACGGTGAGCGGTCGACCCTCTTGTTGCGCGAGATAGCACTTATGAATGAGCGTGCCGATGACATGCCCACCGTCGAGGTCGAAATCATCGTGCGGACCATACATCGTCACCGGTGCAATCGTGGAGAAACGGCACCCGTACTGCCGCGCGAGCAGCCGCGTGTGGATATCGAGCATCCGCTTCGCGCAACTGTACCCCAAGTTCCCTTCGAACGGCATGCCGACATGAAGATCCTCCTCGGTGGAGGGACGATCGGCGTACAACTGAAACGCACAACTGGAAAGCACGGAGATCAGCCTCGACACACCGCATTCCTGTGCGACGCGCAGCACGTTCGTGTTGATGGAGATATTGTCGGCGAACAGTTCCGCATTGTGCTCGGCATTCGCCTTCACCCCACCCACCCGTGCCGCGAGGTGAAGAACGACGCGCGGCTTCACCCGGTCGAATACGCGTCTCACCTGCTCGATATCCCGAAGGTCCGCATCCCGGGTATCGACCGCCACGGCGTCCGGACACAGCCGACGCACGGCGGAGCCGAGCAGACCGCGGCCGCCGGTCATGAGCAGCGTGTCGCTCACCGGGCCTCGAGCACGACGTTTGAGATGAACTCGATATCCGGCTGCGTCAGCGACGGGTTGTTCGGCAAGAAAAATCCGCAATGGTGGATACGGTCGGCAACTGGAAAACTCGATTTCCCGTATCGGTCGTACCAGAAGGGATGGAGGCCGAGATTGCCGGCCGAGAATATCCGCGTTTCGATTCCGTTCGCCACCAGGGCTTTCACGATCGACCGCCGCTGCTCGGTTGACGCGGCGACCGCGCCAAACGAGATGCTGGACACCTGTGAGGAAGCGTCGCACCGCTGGATCGTAAACTTCTCGCCAAGGTGGCGTTTGTACAGGCCATGGTTCTCGACGCGACGCGCGGTCATCCAGTCGAGCTTTTCGATTTGGCCAACGCCGATGAACGCATTTAGGTCGGTCGATCTTAGGTTGAAGCCCGGCTCATAGAACACGAACGGCGAATGGAAATCGTCGATGCCGTACTTAATGACCATCGCTTGATGCGTGGCAGGGTCCAGATCCTTGCTCCAACCGTGGCTCCGCAGCATCCGGAGCAGATCGTTGAACGTCTTGTCGTCGGTGGAGACCATTCCGCCTTCGATCGTGGACATTTGGTGGCCGAAGTAGAAGGAAAAGCTCGCCATGTCGCCGAATGTGCCGACCTTGTATCCCCGATACGTGGCGCCGATCGCGGCGCACGCGTCCTCGAGCAGGATGAAACCATACTTCTCCTTCAGCGCTTGCATCTCCTGCATCTTATGGGGGACGCCGAGGACCTGCACCAGCACCACAGTGGCGGGTCGATGGGTTTTCAGCAATTCCTCGAGATGGTTGAGATCGAGACCAAACGTATCGGGATCCGCCTCGCACATGATCGGCTCGAACCCGAATTGAATGGCCGGCGCAATTGTCGTGACCCAGCCGACGCTCGGCACGATCACCTTCTTGTTTTTCAGTCGCCCGGATAACAGGAGCGCATAGTACATCAAAAGATTCGCCGACGATCCCGAGTTGCAATTCACCGAGTAGGGGCGGCCCAACCACTCGCTCCACCGCTGTTCGAATTCGACGGTGACCTTGTCTTTCGTGAGGCGGGGGTAGGTCTTGAGCCAGCCGATCAGCCGGTCGATGTCCTGCCGATCGATCGTGTCTTCCGCGAGATGGTAGCGAATCATTTAGAATGGCCCTTTGAAAGTGGTGGTCAAGACAGGCGCCTCCACGTTGGGAAGCGGACGGTCGAGCATCGCAAAGACTTCGGCGGCAATCGTTTTCGCATTTGGATAGAAGGCCTGCTCGAGCGGTTTGCTCACCGGGCAGACGGTACGCTGCATCCCCATCCGCCTGATCGGCTGTTTGAGGGCGAAGAAGGCCTTTTCGCCGGCGAGGGCTGCAATCTCGGCGCTGACTCCGCAGGTGACCCAACTCGTATCCACGATGAGGAGCCGCCCCGTTTTCCGGATGGATTCCATGATCGGCTCTTCGTCAAGCGGCACGAGCGACACCGGATCAAGAATCTCCACCTCGATGCCGTGCGAGGCGAGGAAGTCCGCCGCTTTCAACGCCTCGACCACCATATAAGAGTTGGCGACGATCGTGAGGTCGTGACCCGACCGTCTGATGATCGTTCGCCCCAAAGGCATGCGCGTGCCGATCGCCGGCACCTCGCCGGTGATATCATAGAGCAGCCGGTGCTCGATCATCACCACGGGATTCGGATCGTCGATCGCAGACAATAGCAATCCGTGGGCGTCCGCCGGCGTCGTCGGCATCACGACTTTGATCCCCGGAATGTGCATGAACAGGGATTGCAAACTCTGCGAGTGTTGCGCGCCCTGCCCCCAGCTTCGGCCAATGACGGCCCGCACGACGATGGGAACCGTCATCTGGCCGCCGAACATGTAATGCCATTTGGCGGCGAGGTTCAAGAGTTGGTCCATCGCCAGATAGAGAAAGTCGGTGCGGATATGGATATGCACCGGTTTCATCCCGCCTAGGGCGGCGCCGATCGCGACGCCCGTCATCCCGCCTTCGGCAATCGGCGTATCGAACACTCTGGCCTTGCCGTAGCGGTCCACTAATCCCTTGGTGCTGCCGAACACGGCCTTATGGTCATCGACGCCGATTCCCATTACGAACACGGATGGATCGTGGTCCATCGCATACGTGAGCGCGCTATGCAACGCTTCGACATACTTCTTGATCATCATGCATTCCTTTGACCATAGAGATGGTCGAATAACTGTGCGGCCGTTGGGAACGGGCTCCGCTCGGCGAATTCGACCGCCTCCTCGATTTCCTTCACGATGGTCGTCTGCCAATGATGGAAATCTTCGCTTCCGACGCCGAAGTGCTGCTCAAGCCGCTCTCGCGCGATCCGTACAGGGTCCGCTTCTAAGGCACGGGCCGTCTCCTCGGCATTGCGATACGCCTCGTGATGGTCACGACCGGGGCCCACGTGCTCCTGCCATCGATAGGTGAGGTACTCGAGCAACACCGGAGGGGCCCCAGCGCGGACGGAATCTACTGCCTCCTTCATCGTTCGGTGTACCACGTACACGTCTTGTCCATCGAACCGCCATCCCTCGATCCCCAGCGTCTCGGCGTATCGAAATATTTCCGTCTGCTTGTGCCGGTCACTAATGCGCGAATGAATGGCATAGGCGTTGTTTTCGCAGACGAAGACGATCGGCAGCCCCTTTAAGGCTGCGAAATTGACGCTTTCGAAAAACACGCCCTCGTCCACCGCTCCATCGCCGAAGAAGGCGACGACGACACGCGGCCGTCCTTGCATCTGTGAGGCGAGCGCGTCACCGGTGGCCACGGGAATCGTACTTGCCACAATCGCCGAACACCCCATCAGTCCGACTTCCGGTGCCACGAGATGCATAGAGCCGCCCTTCCCTCTTGCACACCCCGTGTCTTTCGCATACAGTTCGGCAAACATTTTTCGAAGGTCGCCTCCCTTAGCGATATAGATCCCGTGGCCGCGATACGTCCCGTAAATACGGTCTTCGCGGCGGAGCGCTCGGCAGACGCCGACGGAGACTGCCTCCTGGCCCAGCGACAGGTGGACGGGGCTTTGAATCTTGTCGCTCGGGTAAATCTCCGCGATTCGCTCCTCGGCCATCCGGATCTTCAGCACCAGCATGTAGAGGTCGATGCTCGTCTGTGCATCCGGCATCGCGGCGCGTTGTCCATCACTCATCGTCACACACCTCTTCCTGCATCTTGTCGCATTGTTGTCAAACCGGTTGCACCATAGCGGCTCGGTACGCCTCAATTCCTTGAATCAACCGCTCCGCTGCAAAGCGCCGGTCCGATTCAAAGGAGATGAACAAGAGATCATCGTATCCAGGGTCGCGTTTCTGAGATGTGCCGTCGGGCAAGGACTTCCCGATCGTGTGATGCAAATGCTCGAATATCACGTCAGGGAGATAGACGATTCGGTCATACCCGCGCCGGCGCAGCCGCCGAAAGATGTCGTGCAGATGCGCGTCGATGTGTAAATTGCGATAGCTCAGAGGACAAATCTTGCCCAGCACCTGGCAGCACCGTCGCGATAGGATTGGAAAAGTGGGGACCGTCGCCGCCTGATCCTGATCATTGCCATACACGAGCGCGATGCCGTCCGGAAATTTTTCGAACGCTTCGTGCACGCGCCGATCCCATCCCGGCGTCCTGAACTGAACGTCGTCGTTCAGCAGCATCACGTAGCGCCCGTGGCTGGCCTCAAAACACGCGTTGGTCATGCGGCCCATCGGCGTGCCGGGCTTTCCGATGATCGTCGACGTATGGAATCGATCCCACACCAAGCCCCGGCTCTCGTGGTCGTCTTCGTCCATGAACAGCACGACTTCAATGTCAGCGGAATTGCTCACCGTCTGCCGGATGCTCTCGAACAAGCGCAAAACGGAAGAAAGACGACCACGAGTTGGAAGGAGCAGTGAGAGCGACACCTGCGACATGCTTACAATGATCGCCTAGACAAACGCCGTACATGTGCCAGGTGAAACTAATGATGTCAAGGACAATCTCAACAACGTCTGAAGCATCAACGGCTCTCTAGCTGGCGTAGCTCTTGTTGATCATCCGAGGGTAGCTCGACGCTTCGCATCCAACAGCCATGAGCAACCAAAACACGTAAGCGAGGCTCCCCGCAAACATATAGTCAAAGGCATTTCGAACGGCAAAGCCGACCACCAGTGCGATCATCGCGAGCAGGAAATAAGACTGCTCTTTGCCGAGCTTGTTTCTGCCCTCGATAAACGCTCTGACAGTTGCGCCAAACAGCCACAGCAGCAGCACAACCGCCGGCACCCCGCTCCCCATCCCGACCATCAAGAAGGTGCTATGCGGACCGTTTGCCTTTTCGGTTTCGGGGTAGCCGGCGAAGCGCATCATGAAAGTGTTGGCTCCGTACCCGATGCCGGTGACAGGATGAGCCAGAATTTCGTTCACCTGCAATTTCCACACGGCCATCCGGGCGCCCAGCGTCCACGGATCGGCGGTCTGCTGCTGATACCCTAAACGAGTCGAGATGACGAGCACCAGAACGACCGACACGAATGCGGCTGCGAGTAAGAGAAGCACCCGTCGACTGGCGGTCACGATGGCCACCGTCACGCCCTCCGCCGCCATCCCGAGCCACCCGGCCCGCGTGTATGCTGCTAACTGGGTGACGATCGCGAGACCGGTCGCCAGAACGAGCATGATCCGCTTGGAGACATCCGCAGCAGACAGACACGCGGCGATGAGGAGTGGGATCGCGATTACCATGTAGGTCGTGAGCCAGTTGTAATCGGAGTTCGGGGCGCCGGCTCGCACGATCCGATCTTGCCATGTTCCTCCGCGTGCGACGAAATCTTGGAGCGCGACCAGACACAAGACCACCGTCCCGATCGCGATGGCCAGATAGATCTCCTTGACCAATTTCGTTTCGTCCTGATGCCGCGCCACGAGCACAGCCCAGTAGAAGACGAGCGCCTGCACGACCAATTTTCTCCACTCACCAAAGCTGTACCAGGGGTCGATGGCAAAGGGAGTGGTGATCAAGACCCAGATAAGAAAGGCCACGAGGGGCCGATTGATGGGCGTGTGGATGCGAAGCGCGCCGCCAGTCCTCCAGATTACGAACAGGGCCGCGGCGAACAACAAGAAGAACAGTTTTTCCTGCTTGTGAAAGAGGGAGGGGAAAAAGCTCGTCACGATGAGAACGAGCAAGCCGATTCGTTGGATATGCCAAAACGCCGGCACTGAGGCCCAGGCCCACGCCAACGGGCGGCGCTCCTTGACCTCAGCTTGCGACACGTCCAAAGTGTGCACGACTTGCGTCTACAATACCTAGAACTGCGCCAGCCAACTGCCGACGCCACTCTCAACGATTGAAAAGAAAAGCACGACTGGAAGGTGTACTTGTATCCCTGACCGGAGAAACCGTGGCATGCTTATAGCATGACGCTAGGCCCCGTTCAATAAGAATTCTAGGTTATGCCGTGAGTTCGAAATCCTCTGTGACAGTCGTCATCCCCGCCTTCAACGGCGCCACCCGATATCTCGATGCCGCAATCGAGAGCGTCTTGGCCCAAACGCGCCATCCCGATGAAGTGATCGTAGTCGATGACGCGTCGGCCGACAACACGCAATCAGTGGTCGAGCGGTACAGGTCGGTTCAGTATCTGCGCCGAACGGCCAACGGCGGACAAGCCGCCGCTCGTAACGACGGCGCGCGTGCCGCGAAAGGGGAGTTCATCGCATTCCTCGATCAGGATGATCTGTGGGAGCCGACGTTCCTCGAAGAGACACTTGCCGTGTTGACCCCGAATCCTGATGCCGCTGTTGCGCATGCCGACGGTTATCAGGTCAGCGAAGACAATGGCATCCTGCACTACGATGCGGCGATGAAAGCGACGTTCAGCATTACCCAACTGCTTCGCGGGAATCATGACGTCGCAACGTCCGGCTCGCTCTTTCGAAAGCGATGTTTCGATGACGTCGGCGGCTACGATGAACAGTTGAGGATTTGGGAGGACATCGACCTGGCCATTCGGCTCTATCAGCGTTTTCCGATTATCCATTTGCCGAAGCCGCTCTATCGACATCGGCTCTACGGACGCAATGTGTCACGCGATATTCCATCTGAACGTGCCTTGCTCGGACGCCGACGGTTTCTCGACAAACACGCCTCGTCCTGTCCACCGAGGACTTCGGCGGCGAAGGCGCTAGCGCGCGACTGGGCAACCTATTACGCCGACTGCGGCAAGTACTCTCTATCTCAGGGGCGTACCCAAGAGGCCAGGAAGGCCTTCTGGCAAGCGCTCCGCTACCGCCCGTTTGATCGAAAGACGATGCTGCGATTGCTTCGGTCGTATCTGATCAGCCGATAACCAATTCAGCTCTCCCGGAAATCTTCTTGTCCGTGTTATTGGGTTGGTCACTGTTGCTTTGGCTTCGAACGATGGAACAGCTCCGCCGCAATGAATGCCGCCATGAGTCGATGGCCCTCCTCGCCGAGATGCGTGTCATCCCGCCACCACAGCAGCTTGCCCGACTCTTCAAACAACGCCACCGTATTCCTCACAAAGTACGGTTTCATGTCGAGGCATCGTAACGCCGCACGCCCGCACGCGCTCAAGACTGCCTGCGCAAAGCCGGATGATCGTTCGTCCTCCTCGTTCGGCGCCCGCCCATCGAGGAGCCATCGGTACACTTCACCCTTCGTGGGCAAGATCAGGACCGCAACCATCAGGTGGCGAGCGTCGACCAACTTGCGCATCGCGACGAACGTGCGTTCCAGCTTTGGAAAGTTGGGATGCTGTTCGACCTCGGACCTCGATTTGGTGTTCCAGATTTCCTGCGTCTGCGAGAACAGGATGGGGAGCCCGTTGGGTAACGATTTGATGAGGACGTTCGCTGGCATGGCCGCCGAGAACATTCGGGCACGAA
This sequence comes from Nitrospira sp. Vd2, assembly GCF_979581665.1. Classification (NCBI taxonomy): domain Bacteria; kingdom Pseudomonadati; phylum Nitrospirota; class Nitrospiria; order Nitrospirales; family Nitrospiraceae; genus Nitrospira; species Nitrospira sp. Vd2. The sequence goes on from NZ_CEFZSK010000010.1 coordinate 62,744, forward strand.
GATTTTCTGCTAGGCGATTGAGCGGCGACCGATTGCGAAACGTCCGATACTTGACTTGCCATTGACCCAACGGCGACTTCCACGGTAGTGCATCGATCTCCCACACGCTTCCGGCGGCATCGTCCAGGTCGTTCCCCGTGTAGATCGCCACACGATCATGGCTTCTGCCGAAAAGGTGAGCCGGCGCCCTTCGATGGCAAAATTGACGCAGCCCACGGTGAGGGACAGCAGCAGGTTTTGGAGGATGGGTGCACCGCCTTTGAACAGAAACCACAGGATCGGAAGGAGGACAATGACTTCGACCCAGCCGTTCTTCAGTACACCTTCGGCATAAAGGCTCACCGTCGCAAGGGCCGCGGCGAGGGCAAGCGGAAGCCGGCGCAGGACCGGCAGCATGGCCTCTTGCTCGAGCCTTAACACGGCTCGTTCATACAGTGTCCGGTGCGCTCGAATCTTTGGCTCAATCGTGGCTCCTTGCCGAGGACTTCACGAGTCAGAAACTCGGCCAAGATTGCATGCCCATGCTCATTCAAATGTGTATCGTCCCGCCACCACAGCAACTCGCCTTCGGCTGCCCACAGACGCCGAGCGGCGTCGTGGAGAACAGGTTTTGCGTCAAAGCACGGCACACCCGCGCGATCACAGAGCAAGAGGACAGCCTCCGCAAAGCCTGATCCGCGCACGGGGTGATCAGGTGGAGTACCTGGATTGAGAATCCAAGGATACACCTCTCCTTTGGTCGGAAGTACGACAATTGATAGCCCGACGCCGCTCCTGTCCGCCAATTGCTTGAGGGCATCCAGGGTGCGAACGAACTTGGGGAAGTTGGGATGTTGACGCACCTCCGCCGCCGGTCGGCGCGGCCACTCTTCCTGTACTTTGAGAAACAGCATGGGGCCGCCGTCCGGCAAGGCTCTCCTCACGACATTCTCCGCCATACTGTGTTGTCGCTTCAGCCGCCAGGTGAGATGGTCGAAGAGTTGATGCAAGGGTGAACGCCCCCGAAAGGTCTTGTAGCGCACTCGCCACGCATTGAATCCGGACCGCCACGGTAATTCTTCGAGACGCCATGTCTCACCGTACTCATCGTCCAAATCGTTGCCGGTGTAGAGCAGCCACATGAGCCGGGCGCCGGGCGCGAAGACCAGTCGCGGCGACTCGATGGCGAAGTTCAGGTATTGTTGCCAGGGGCCGCAGGCCGGAAACGAGAGATTGTAGGTCGCAAGCCCGGTCCGCGCTTGCAAGACCTCCGACACGACCTTGTCCTGCGTGACACCTCCGCCGGCGCCAAACGAATCTCCCAAGAGGAGGAAATGAACCGGATCCGGCACGGTTCGATTCCGAAATCCGGCCGAATCGGTGATGAATGTGATCTCGTGCATGTCCCGCAAGCTCGGATCACCGGTCATTGCTGCCAGATCGCCATACGTCGGTCCCGTAAATTGAACATTGGGGTCCCAGCGACCAAGTAACGGCAGCTCCGGTAGGCGATGGGTGAAGAGATTCATGGGCGACTGTAACGTCGGCCCGAGCACCGGCCGCAGAGCCAGATCCGATACGGTGACGGTGAGGCACACGGCGGTTACGATCAGAAGAGTGTGCTCGAGCAAGCGGTTGCCGCGAGCCGTGAGCAGAAACCACACCACCGGTGCTAACAAAAGGACTTCAATCCACCCGTTGACCAAGACGCCTTCGGCATAGAGGGAAGCGGTGCTCAGTCCAGCAAGGGCCGCGAGGCCGCATCGAGCTTTGACTGATCTCATGATGTGCGAACGGGAAAGATATGGGAGAGTGGCGATATCCGGTCCATTCGGTTAGGAGTGACCATGCAATTGCGAATCGGTTAGATAGCTCCGAAGCAGTGGAAGGATAGAATCGGCAGCCAAGCGATGCCCTGTCCTCGTCCAGTGAATATCATTTTCGAAGTACAAGGCTGAAGGATCGGGATAGCCTTGAAACGCCGGCAAGAGATCGATCACGAAGACATCGTGCTCAGAGGCCCCTTGGCGGAGAAGCCGCTGCGGCTTTTCAAAATCGTAGCCTCCTCGTTCGCCCTGCACCGCGCGTAGCAAGTCCTCCTGAAGAACCGGATCGACCTGTTCCTGAGCGGGAAGCAGTACGAGCACCAGGCTAACGCCGCGCATCTTCAGAAATTGATGCATGGCGTTCAACGTTTCTTGCGTCCGACTCCAGTGAAATTGAAACAGCGCCGACTCTTCGTTGCGATAGATTTCGCTTCGATCATCAATGTCCCTGAGGTAGGCGTGATACGAGCGGAACGGCACCCATTCCCGTGCCGGATCGATCGGCTCACCGAACACTTTGGACCAGCCAATCCCGCCCCCAACCTTTATTAAATAATTCAGGCTGTGATAGAGGTACCAGCGATCCGGCGAGAACGTGTCGTGCAGCCAATTTCCGGTGACGTGCACATAATAGCTTTGTCCCGCCACGACGATCGGCCGCTCAAGATATGTCTCCCGCCGCTTCATAATGTCGTTCCCGACAAATAGATTCACCATCACGATGTCCGGGTCGAGCGTGATGCCGTACATTTTCAACAAATGAAACTCTTCAGCGGGGGCCCATCCGGGCACTCCGAGATTGATGACTTCGGCCGGGCGGCCGAGATCCGTCAATCCTTGCTCCTGAAGAGTCACGAAATTGTCGTCATAACTGACGCCGCCCTCATAGGTAAATGAATCGCCGAGCGCGAGGATGCGCAGGCTCCCTTCCGCTTTGGTTGAGTTCCGCTCGCGGTCTCGAAATCCTTGAGAATTGGTGAACCGAACCGAACCAGGCATCGGGACGTGCGGCTTGAGCCGTGCAGGAGTGTCGGAATGTGCAAAGAGGCCCGCTCTGGCGAGATATGGATCGACGAGCCTGACGACGACTTCTCCCACCATGACAAAAATCAAAATATTCACTACAACGACCTTGGCCGCCGAATACCCTCGTCCATTTGTAAGCGTGGCAAGATGGCGCGGAGATACTAAGAATCCAATGCCCCACATAAGGCCGGTTGACATGCCGAGAAGGACCTTGTCGATGTGATGACTGTGATAAGGCAACGGATAGTAGATGCCCCAGAATAGGAAAGCCAGGCTTGTCCAGAAGATGATCCATCCGGGCGACCAGCCGACCACACGCTCCAGATAAGCGGAGGCCCCTCGCATCAGTCGCCTTGCTGCGATGCTGAAAACAACGCCGATCAGGACACTGAGAGCCAACACAACGAGAAGCTTTGAAATGCGGGGTGGATCGGCCAACCGTGAAGCGGGACGCGCCGCCAACACGAACATGCCGATATCGCATGCCATGAATAAGGCAACGACCGTTACGATGGCGCAAACGACAGTCAGCATGCGAACGGAAGTGCTGACACGATTGGAAGTGAGCGAGATGGCCTCTGCATCGACCGGTACAGTTTGCTTCATGTCAGGCGTCTTTTCCAATCGCCCCGCGGGCCGTGGCATATGACCGTATCAGGCGGGAAAGACAGCGCCAGGCGGTCTTCGGGCTTCGGGCTTCCGTAAGGCTCAATCGGAACCCTTGCAGCAGCTGGGCTCTTCCTTCTGCGACGCGTCCCCGGCTGAGAGATTCCTTGCCGAGATCCGACCAATACAGCGCCTCTTCGCGCGTGAGATAGCGTCGCTTCTCGCGGTCATTCCCGAAGCGTTGCATGAGCGTGCGGAGCAAAATGGCGCGGTGTGCCAATGCGATGTGTGCCGGCTTGGCGCCAAGATTTCTGTGAAAGGTCAATGGCTCGGGGATATTGGCAATTTCAGAGTGCGCCGCGATCCGCGTCCACAATTCGTGATCATCGAGGCCGGCCGAGTGAAACCGCTCGTCAAATCCTCCGACGGCGTCGAACACGCTTTTTCGCACCATGGCCGACGACGGCGTGGGCACGTACCCCTGCACGAACAAACGCGCAAACGTCTCGCCGGGATTGTACCCCTTGCCCGTGATGCCCATCGGCCGACCCCCGCGATCGATGTGCGCCACATCCGTGATCACCATGCCCACATCCGGGCGTTGCTGCAACACGCGAACCTGCTTCTCCAGCTTCGTGGGATGCCACAGATCGTCATGGTCCAGCAGCGCGATGTATCTCCCGACCGATTCCGCGATGCCCCGGTTCCGTGCCGCGGCGACACCCCGATTGGATTGTGTGACGTACCGGACCGTCGTGCCGTATCCCCGGACAACATCAGCCGATCCATCCGTAGACCCGTCGTCGATGACGATCAATTCATAGCCCGTCCACGTTTGCTTCAACACGCTGTCAATCGTCTCGGCTATGACGCCGCACGCATTGTAGAGCGGGATCACGACGCTGACGGTGGGAATCATGCAAGAAGTGTCGGCCGTCATGTTCCGTAAGGCGGTAGCGTGAGCAGCGCGTGTGATCGATCCGATTGTCGCTGGAGGAGCGACCTCAAAAGGTCTTGAAGCGTCCGCACAATGCGTGCAAAGCCGAGCGCCAAAGGCCCGAACATGGTGAACAGGACGATCAATTTCGCAACCCGCGGCCGATCGGCAAGCGTCGTGGCCGAGCGCGCGGTGAGAACGAATCCCGCGATCTCGATCATCGCCAGGACGAGCACGACGGCCAAATCGAGACCCGCCATTATCGTGGAAGATACGACCGTGTCAAACGGAGCGCAGATCGAAGAATCATTTTCATGTTGACGCGATATTGAAAGGCCAGGCGCAATGCCTCCAAGATCCGCTGCCGCCCGGCTTCCCGCTCACCGGTACGAATCAAGTGCTGCCCCAGGTTGGATAACAGTGCGGCGCGCGCTCCTGCAAGAACACGACGTTTGGTCGGATCGTGGTGATACCGTTCCCACAAGCGGCTCAGATAGAGTTCCTCGTTTCGCCGAGCATGATCTCTGGGAATTCTCGTACCGTGGTCCCGATACAGCACGAGTGTTTCCGGAACGTATCCCAGTTGGGTACAGTCCGCGACGCGCGACATCCATTCCATGTCCTGAAGGCCGGCAGCGACAAATCCTTCGTCAAAGCCTCCCGCTTTCATGAACACGTCGCGCCGAATCATGACGGCCGAACACATAATGACGTAGCCCTTCTGAAACAAACGCACGAATGGCTCACGCGTATCGACCCCGCGCAAAAATTTGTCCAACTTCTGCCCGGCCTCAGAGACGTATTGCATATCGCAATTCACGAAGCCACACGCAGGATGCTCATTGAGATACTCGATCTGTCGTTCCAATTTCGTCGGCAGCCAGACATCATCGTTGTCGAGAAACGCAATCAGCTCGCCGTTCGAGAGCGCGACCCCGCGATTCGTGACGACCGATACGCCGGCATTCGTCTGATGCATATACCGGACGGCGGGGCCAAAGCGCTGCACGATCGCCGCCGACCCATCTGTCGAGCCGTCGTCGACCACGATGATCTCGTAGTCGCGATAGGTTTGGCGCAGGACGCTTTCGATCGCCTCGCCGATATGCTGCTCGCAGTTGTACAGCGGGATGACGACGCTGACGCGGGGTGAGCCGGTCATCACTCTTGCTCCTCAATCCGCCTCGCCGTCACAATTTCACTGCTTCCAACACCACGTCCATTTCGATGCAGACGTTCCACAGATAGCGCCGCGCGCGCTTTTGAAAATGGCGAGGGAGGAACGTGAAGGGCTTTCGCATCTTGTACTCGATCGAGAGCGTCCGAAAATGGCATTTGAGATCGTAGTAATTTGGATATTCGAAATACTTGAACGTGTCGTCGGTGATAAACCGGACGTGAGTCGGATCGACAAACGCCTCTCGCGATGTGTAGTAGGGGGTTTTGATATAGATCTTGGCGCCGAGACGGCACACGCGATACAGGTCTTCCATGAACCCGTTCAAGTTGTGTACGTGCTCAATGGTGTGAATGATGAACGCACCATCGATGCTTGCAGCCCGAAACGGCAATCCCTCATCCACGTTGCAGACCACATCCACACCCTTCACGGAACGCCGATCCACGCCGATCGTGCCCGGCTGCTTCTGCTCGCCACACCCGATGTCGAGCATGATGCCCATGGACTAGATGTTCCCTCCCAGCTTCATCTGATCCACCACATACTCAGCAAATGGGAGCGACGACGTGAAGGCCGGCGACACCGCGTTCAGCACGTGCGTGGAGCGAGGGCCGGGTTCGATCACGAAGTCGTTCAGCAGTTCGGCCATCCGGGTATCGACCAACTGCGCCCGGATGCCCGGCTCCTTGCCCGGCAGCAGATCTCCCTTCTGGAGTCCGACACCGAGAGCGTCGGCTTCGCGAAAGAAGCCGGCAGGCGACATCTTGGTGAGTTCTTTCCATGCCAGTGAGCGGAAGTGATCCCGATTTCTGGTGAACAGCCGTACCATGAACGCGGCCATCGTCAGACTATCGGAAAGTGTCGCGCCGGCCAACCCACGATACTGCTCGCGCCCGAGCAACGGCAGAGCCGAGGGGCCGACCGTTACGACCCCATCCGGCCGTCTGGTGTAATGCACGCCGAGGAACGGGTTCCGCAGATCGGGAACCGGATAGATGTTGCCGCGGACCTGCACCCGCGAGTCGGGCCGCAAGCGAAAGAACTGCCCGCGAAACGGCAGGATGCGGTAGTGGCGGCCGACGCCGAATGCATGCGCGATCCGATCGGCGAACAGCCCCGCGGCATTAATCAGATGCCCGTATCGAATCGCGCCGGTGGTCGTCTCAATGCCGTCCTCGCCTGTCACGCCGGTCCAGACGCACCCGTACCGAATCTCCACGCCCTCCCGTTCCGCATCCGCCACCATCGCGGCCATCACCCGCTGCGGATCGACCACCGCCGTGTCTTTGACGAACAACGCCTGCTGGACGGTTTTCGCACACGGCTCGATGTCTTTCAGCGCTCGCTCATCGACCAGTTCGACATTGACCCCGTTCCCGGTCGCCCGTGTGTACAGATCCTGAAGCGGGCCAAGATCGGCCGCCGTTCGCGCCACGATGACCTTGCCGTACTCGTTCAGCGGGATCCCGCGCTCGCGGCAATAGGCCCGCAAACGGCGATTGCCTTCCACGCACAGCTTGGCCTTCAGCGTGCCCGGCTTATAGTACACACCGGCATGCAGCACGCCGCTGTTCCGGCCGCTGGCATGCAGACCGGCCGTCCGCTCTTTCTCGATCACCACAACACGGCCGCCATGTCGATGCTTGAGCACACGCGCGATCGCGAGACCGATCACGCCCGCCCCGATGATGAGGGCATCGCACGTTGTCGTTTGCCTGGTCATAGTCGGTGGAGGCGGGGCTTAAACGCTTCTATATGGTTCACTACGGCGATGACCGAGCAGGATGTTCAAAAAGGCCGTCCAATTCACCCGCCCGCCCAAGGCGCTTATCTCACCGACCCAACCCCGAGCCGCCAAGACGGCTCTTTCCCGTTGGACGCGCCCCTTCCCGGCCAAGGCCGCAGCGAGGCGCACGGCGTCACGGATAAGTGACGCCACGTTTGTGCGCACCGGCGAGATGGTGAGCCGGCCGTGTCTTGAGGTGAGGCGTATTCATTTTCACCCGCCCACCCCGAGCCCGCCAAGACAGGCTCTTGTCCCGGGCGGTACGTTGAGGCGTTGAGCGATGCGAAGTGCGCGAGGCGAGGAATAACTCCCTCACGTTTGCGCACAGGCGCGAGATGGTGAGCGCCCAGGTGGAAGCTGGCGGCCTTTTTCAACATCCTGCTAGTGTCCTGTCTCTGAAGTGC